>NZ_JBNCAR010000003.1:0-195983 GCF_051280715.1 Thauera sp. AutoDN2
GCTGGCGCGTGTCATTCGGGCTGCTCAGGCACGTCGTCGATCTCTGAAGTCGCCGGCTCCGCCGGGGGGGCGGGGGGGCGGGGTTGCTCGGACGGTTACTTCAATGGCCAGGAGCGTTTCGGGCGCAATGAATACGGCGGTCGCCGAGAACAGATGCGGCCGGCTGCGACCGATCTCTGCCGCGAGGCCGAGCAGGCTCGGCTCGGCCTCGAGCTGCTGGCGCAAGCGCTCAGGGTCGAGGCTTCGGCAGTCGCAACCGTGGTTGATCGCAGTGGCCAAGTCGAGCGCACCAACCTGCCGGGTGAAGCTGAAATCGGCTGAGTCCATGCCCATGCTCACTGCGCGGCTTCAAGGCGCAAATACGCCCGGCTCACGTTCCCCCGATGCAACTCTTCGTAGTTGGCGAGGCGGGCGGCCCTGGTTCGTCACGAGAGCTTCACTCTGTCCTTACATGCTCGCCTCTACGTTTCAAGAGTTCTATAAGTATCATTATAATTGCTTCCGATGCGCTCGTCGGTTCGTAGGTGATGCTGCTGATCTGCTGGATGGTGATGCCGCCCCGTCACGATGCCGCCTAGGTGGGGCCCTGAGCGGCGCCCTGAGCGATGGACCCGGAGAACAAAATATGGAAAAGAACGCCGCACTGCCGATCTTCGAGGCCCTGTCCTCGGGCATCCGCCTGGACGTCTTCCGCCTGCTCGTGCGAGTCGGCCCTGCGGGCATGGTGGCGGGCGAGCTGTCGGCCGCGCTCGACGTCCCGCCCACGAATCTGTCCTTCCACCTCAAGACGCTGACCCACGCCGGCCTGGTGTCGGCGGAACAGGAGGGCCGCTTCCAGCGCTACCGCGCCAACATGGCGCTGATGCGCGAACTGATCGCCTACCTCACCGAAGAGTGCTGCACCGGCATGCCCGAGCTGTGCGGCGTCGATGCCTGTGCTTCGGGACTGAATTGCTGAGCTGAACGATCGCCCAGCCCGGGCTCATAACGACAGATAGGCCTCCAATGTCCGACAAGATCTACAACGTGCTCTTTCTGCGCTCGGCCAAGCCGCGCCGGTCCCCACTTGACCATATCGGCCAGACGCCGACAGAGGGCTGAGATGGGGCTGTTCGAACGTTACCTGACGGTCTGGGTCGGGCTGGGGATTCTCGCCGGCGTCGGCCTGGGGCTGGTCGCGCCGGGCGCGTTCCAAGCCATCGCCGGCCTCGAGTTCGCCCAGGTCAATCTGGTGGTGGCCGTGTTCATCTGGGTGATGATCTACCCGATGATGATCCAGATCGACTGGCATGCGGTGAAGGACGTCGGCAAGAAGCCGCAGGGCCTGCTCCTGACCCTGGTGGTCAATTGGCTGATCAAGCCCTTCACGATGGCGGCGCTCGGCGTGCTGTTCTTCCAGCATCTGTTCGCGCCCTGGGTCGATCCGGCTTCGGCCAGCGAGTACATCGCCGGCATGATCCTGCTCGGCGTGGCGCCGTGCACCGCGATGGTGTTCGTGTGGAGCCAGCTGGTGAAGGGCGACCCCAACTACACCCTGGTGCAGGTGTCGGTGAACGACCTCATCATGGTGTTCGCCTTCGCCCCGATTGCCGCCTTCCTGCTCGGTGTCACCGATCTCACCGTGCCGTGGGAGACACTGCTGCTGTCGACGGTGCTCTACGTGGTACTGCCGCTCGTGGCCGGCATGGCGACCCGGCACGTGCTCGAACGCCGCTCGTCACAGGCGGTCGCTGAATTCGTCGGCCGGCTGAAGCCCTGGTCCATCGTCGGCCTGATCGCCACCGTAGTGCTGCTGTTCGGTTTCCAGGCGGGTACGATCGTGGCGCAACCACTGGTGATCGGCCTGATCGCGGTGCCACTGCTGGTGCAAAGCTACGGCATCTTCCTGATCGCCTATGTCGCCGCGAAGGCGATGAAGCTGCCGCACAACGTCGCAGGGCCGGCCTGCCTGATCGGCACGTCGAATTTCTTCGAGTTGGCGGTGGCGGTGGCGATCTCGCTCTTCGGCCTGAACTCAGGCGCGGCGCTGGCAACGGTGGTCGGCGTGCTGGTGGAAGTGCCGGTGATGCTGTCGCTGGTGGCCATCGTCAACCGCACCCGATACTGGTTTCCGGTGCCGCCGAGGCGCGCCGCAACTGAACAAGGACAGAAATGAGCGATATCACGATCTACCACAACCCGCGCTGTGGCACTTCGCGTAACACCCTGGCGATGATCCGCAACAGCGGGGCTGAGCCGGAGGTCATTGAGTACCTCAAGACGCCGCCCACCCGTGAAACGCTGGTTGCGCTGATCGCGGCTGCCGGTCTCGGCGTGCGCGGCATCATGCGCGCCAAGGAGACGCTCTTCACCGAACTCGGCCTTGACGACCCGGCGAAGACCGAGGACGAGCTGATCGATGCGATGATCGCCCACCCCATTCTGATCAACCGCCCGATCGTCGTCACCCCGCTCGGCACGTGCCTTTGCCGGCCCTCCGAAGTCGTGCTCGACATCCTGCCGCAGCCGCAGCCGCAGCCGCAGTGCGGCGCCTTTGCCAAGGAGGACGGCGAGCAGGTGATCGATGCGGAGGGGCGTCGTGTCTGAGTCGCTGCCCGGCACTTCCCTCCCTGATCTGTCCAACATCGAGGCCGCGCTGTTCCGCGTGCCAGATCCCGCGCGATTGCAGGTTCAGCAACCGTCCGTCCATCCGCCACGTATCGCGCTGCTCTACGGTTCGCTACGCGCACGCTCTTTCAGCCGCCTGCTGACCATCCCCAACCAGTCGTCAGTCGCCAAGGCCTTCCTCGAGTTCGACGACCACGGCCGCATGAAGCCCTCGGCCTACTACGACCGCGTTGTGGACGTGATGGAGGAACTGGTGAAGTTCACGCTGCTGACGCGCGACATCGCGCCTTACCTGGTCGATCGCTACAGCGAGCGCAAGGAGAGCGCGGCCGAGTTGTCGGCGCGGGTGAATCAGAAGTCGATCTGACGATGCCAGGAGCGCACGCGTGACGGTCCCACGCTTGCTTGAGGCTTGGTCGGCGCATGAAGCCGAGCTCTTGCGCTACCTGCGGCATCGCCCCTGCCAGCCGGCCGAGGCCGAGGATGTGCTGCATGGTCGGCGGCGGTGGAGTGGCTGATCAGGTATCGCCTGTGGGTCGAGTCGAGCGGATATCAGGTTGCAGGATTCCTTGCTGGAGCGGGTGAAATGGACATGGTGCTTTCCTGGGTGATGCCCGTCCTGTACGGCGGTACGGGTAACCTTGCCGCCTATCTCGCAGCGCATGTTCTGCTCTGCCTGCTGCCCGCGTTCTTCATCGCCGGCGCGATGTCTGCGCTGATTCCCAAAGAGACGGTTACCCGCTTCCTCGGTCGCAACTCCAGCAAGGCGGTGTCGTATCCCGCTGCAGCTGCCGCCGGGTCCTTGCTTGCGGTGCTGAGCCACATCGTCCGTCACCGTCTGAACGAGGACGAGCTGCGCGACTGGCTGTGGGAGTCCTGGCGCTTCGTGAAGCAGATCTTTCCGCTGCTGGTCGTGGGCGTGTTCATCGTCGGCATGATCCGAGTGCTGATCCGCCCCGAATGGATCCAGATGCTGGCGGGCACCAACTCGCTCACCGGCAACATGGCGGGCGTGGTGTTCGGCGTGTTCATGTACTTCCCGACCCTGGTCGAGGTGCCGATCGCCAAGATGTTCCTCGAGCTCGGCATGCATCGCGGCACGCTGCTCGCCTACCTGATGTCCGACCCCGAGCTGTCGCTGCAGAGCATTCTGATCATCTCGGCGATCATCGGTCGCAAGAAGACCTTTACCTACGTCGGGCTGGTGGCGCTCTTCAGTGCCGCCGCCGGCCTCATCTACGGCGCCTGGATCGACGGCGCCTCACTGCTCATGCTCGCGCTCTACCTCGCGGGCTTCATCGCGCTGCTGGCGGTGCTGCTGTCGGTCGCAAGCCGCCACGCGTCCTCACTGAAAGGAGTCTGATCATGCTCGAAATCAAGGTGCTCGGCCCTGGCTGCGCCAACTGCCGCAAGCTGGAAGAACTCGTCCGCGAAGCCCTTGCCACGACGGGGACCGAAGCCAAAGTCCTGAAGGTCACCGCCATGGACGAGATCCTCGCCCATGACGTGCTCAAGACCCCGGGGCTGGTGATCGGTGGCAAGCTAGTTTCGTCAGGGCGGATTCCGACGACGGCGACGATTGCGGAGTGGATACGGGCAGCCTGAAATCGACCGACCGCAACAAACGCGGAGTGATATATGGGCCCCGCTTGACAACTCTTGCCATGTCTCCTGCTCCGATAATGAGGAGACAGGTGTAGCTACCTCTGATCGATTGCAGCAAAAATGCAGCAAAAAAGTCGATCAAACCGGGTCAAGCCCGATGGCGCTACGCAAGTCGTTGTTTTTTAATGGTGCCCGGGACGGGACTCGAACCCGTAAGGCTTGCGCCGGCGGATTTTAAGTCCGCTATGGTTACCAATTTCATCACCCGGGCGCCCGTTGCTTAGCGGTTCTGCTCCGGCAGCACGATGTTGACCTCGAGCACGTCCATGTTGTCCTGCTTGTCGAGTTGGACCTTGATGTCGTCCGGGTTGACGGCGACGTACTTCGAGATGACTTCGATCAGCTCGCGCTGCAGAGCGGGGAGGAAGTCGACGGTTGGCGTGCCGCCGGCGCGTTCGTGGGCGATGAGCAGGGAGAGGCGGTTCTTCGCAATCTCAGCGGTCTTCTTCTTTTCGCCGAAGAGTTTGGAAAGGAAGGACATGTCACTTCCCTCCGAACAGGCGCTTCATCAGGCCGGGCTTCTCGTAGTTGACGAAGCGCAGCGAGCGGTCCTCGCCCAGGAAGCGGCTGACCACGTCCGCGTAGGCCTCGGCGACATCGGTGCCCTTGAGGTGGATGGCCGGCGTGCCTTGGTTGGATGCGTGCAGGACGGATTCGGACTCGGGAATGACGCCGATCAACTGCACGCGCAGCAGTTCCTGCACGTCCTTGTACGACAGCATCTCGCCTTCCTCGACGCGCTTGGGCGAATAACGGGTGATGAGCAGGTGCTCCTTGACCGGCTCGCCGCCGTCGCGCGCGCGCTTCGACTTGCTCTGCAGGATGCCGAGGATGCGGTCGGAGTCGCGTACCGAGGACACCTCGGGGTTGGTGGTGACGATCGCCTCGTCGGCGAAGGTCAGTGCCATCACGGCACCGCGCTCGATGCCGGCGGGGGAGTCGCACACCACGTAGTCGAAGCCCATGTGCTCGAGTTCCTGCAGCACCTTCTCCACGCCTTCCTCGGTCAGCGCGTCCTTGTCGCGCGTCTGCGAGGCGGGGAGGATGAAGAGGTTTTCGCAGTGCTTGTCCTTGATCAGGGCCTGGTTGAGGCGGGCTTCGCCATTGACCACGTTGACCAGATCGTAGACCACGCGGCGCTCGCAACCCATGATCAGGTCGAGGTTGCGCAGACCGACGTCGAAATCGATGACCGCGGTCTTGAAGCCGCGCAGGGCGAGGCCGGATGCGAAGGCTGCGCTGGTGGTGGTCTTGCCGACGCCACCTTTGCCGGACGTAACGACGATGACTCTCACGGTTTCCCCTTGTGGATATGGTGCAGCTGGCTCAGTCGAGCTTCAGCGCTTCGAGGTTGAGTGTATGCTCGGCGCCGGTCAGTCGCACCAGGGTGGGTCTGCCGGCGAAGGTTTCCGGGATGCCGCGCTCGAATGTGCGGTACACCCCCGCGATCGACACCAGCTCCGGGCCGAAATTGCTGCTCATAATGCGCGTCGCATGGTCGCCCTGCGCGCCTGCGATCGCGCGGCCGCGCAACGGACCGTAGCAGTGGATGCTGCCGTCGGCAATGACTTCTGCGCCCGGGCTTACGCCGCCGAGCAGCACGAGATCGGTGCCGCGGGCATAGATCTGCTGCCCGGAGCGCAGGGGGCGGTCGATGAACATCGTGGCGGTCGGGGCGGGCTGCGCAGCGGGTGCCGGGGCCGGCGCATCGGCTACCGGCCTGGGTGTGGGTGCCGGGGCGGTGCTGTTCTCGGCGGGGGGCCGGGCGCCGCTCAGGGCGCCGTCGAGCAGTGCCAGGCCGGCGCGGCGGGCGTCGTCGTGATGCGCTTCGGCCAGTCGCGTCACGCCGATCGGTTGCAGGCGGTAGCGGCGCAGCAGCGATTGCAGGCCGGGCCAGTCGAGGCGCTGGGTCGTGCTGGCGAGACCGCCGCAGTCGAGCACCACGGCTTCGCCATTGAAGAAATCGGGCATTCCGCCAAGCATCTTGTGCAGGGCATCTGCAAGCTCGGCAGGCTCGGCGGCCTGCAGCACTGCGACGGTGACGCCCAGCGTGGTGTTACGGAATTCGATGGGGCGGGTGCTTGCGCTGGCGGCCATGGGTCGGGAGGGCTACAAAATCATGCGAGTGTACTGACCAGCCGGGTTTCGGGCAAGGCGCGCAACGGTGGCGCACAATCGCCGCGCGCATGCAGCGCGGCGCCGGGAGATCGGGGCGGGCGAGAGGCGTAGGGGCAGGGCAGGGGCGAAGCCGCGGGTGCAGGCGTGTTCGCCGCGCGTCCGACCGGGTGGGGGCTGGCGTAGCTGCTCAGTCGCCGTCGATCAGCAACTCTCCGTCCGGCCCCCTGCGGACCTTGGTGATGCCGGGGGATTCCGCCTTGAGCCCGCGCAGTTCGAGCTCCTGCGGGCTGATGCGTCGGGGCATGAGGTTACCTCGGAATGCGCACGAAGACCTGCAGTTGGGGCAGGTTCTCGGCCTCGGCATAGTCGGCGATCTGGCGGATGATGCCGCGTGTGAGCGTGAAGTCCGCGGCCAGCATCAGATAGCCTTGTCTGGACATCAGGTCGCGCGTCAGCACCATGCCCGGCTCGAGCATGTCCACGTTGAGCGCGCGCTCTTCAGTGTTGCTTGCAGGCGCTTCCACGGCGCTGGTGACGGCCAGGAAGGCCTCCACCACGTCCGGGTCGTAGCGCTTGCCGCTGTAGTCGACGATGAGCCGGGTCGCGGCCTCTGCGCTCATGCGGCGCGGGGCGATGGTGCCGATCTGCAGGCTGTCGAAATCGTTGGCGACCGACAGGATGCGCGCGCCGATCGGGATGAACTCGCCGAGAAGGCCGTCAGGAAAGCCCTTGCCGTCGAAGCGTTCATGATGCCCGCGCACCAGCTTCGCCGCGCCGTGCAGGTCTTCCAGCGCCATCAGTGCCTGCTCACCCGTTACAGGGTGCTTCCGATAGAGGTGCGTATCCTCGCCGTTCATGTCGGTCACCGAGCGCGCGAGCAGGGTGTCGGGGAGCCCGATCTTGCCGATGTCGTGGAGCAGGCTGGCGAGGAAGATGTCCTGCACGACCTGCCCCTCCAGCCCCATGTGGCGCGCGATCCGGCGTGCAAGGTCGGCCACCCGGCGCGAATGGCCGACCAGCGGGCCGCCGCGTAGCTCCATGAGGTTGGTGAACACCTTGATCGAGGTGAGGAAGCTTGCCTTCACGCGCTCGTTGGCCTCTCGCAGCGCCTCGGTGCGCTCGATTACGCGTGCTTCCAGGGTGGCGTTGATCTCGCGCAACGCCTCGTTCTGGCGGGTGGTGAGCGCTTCCAGGCGCAGCTTCTCACGCGCAAGCGCCTTGTGTTCCAGCGCCTGGCGCACGGTCATCAGCAGGTCTTCGTCGTTCCACGGCTTGCTGATGTAGCGGAAGATCTGTCCCTTGTTGACCGCGTCGATCGTGGACGTGATGTCCGCGTAGCCGGTGAGCAGGATGCGCATGGTGTCGGGCCAGCGCTGGTGTACCTGCTCGAGGAACTGCGCGCCGTTCATCTCGGGCATGCGCATGTCGGAGATGACGAGGTCGAACGCCTGCGCTTCGAGTGCGGCGAGGCCTTCGGCGCCGCTGTGGGCGATCACGATCGCGTAGCCATGCGGGCGGAACAGGCGGCGCAGCGCCGAGAGGATGTTGGCCTCGTCGTCCACGCACAGTACACGCCACACCTCGGTGGCGAGGGGGATTCCTTCCGCTGCGGCTTCGCTCATTCGCCTTGTTCCTCCCGTGGCTGCGATACCGGGAGGATGACGCGGAAGGTGGTGCCTGCGCCCGGTGCGCTCTCCAGCTCGATGCGTCCGTGGTGCTTCTGCACGATACCGTAGGACAGTGACAACCCGAGGCCGGTCCCCTTGCCGATGGGCTTGGTGGTGAAGAAGGGGTCGAAGATCCGCTTCTGGATGTCCTTGGGGATGCCGCAGCCGTTGTCGCTGACCTCGACGGCCACGTGCGCTTCATCCACGCTGCGGCTGCTGATCCGGATCGTACCCCGGTCGTCGCCCATCGCGTGTGCGGCATTGACCAGCAGGTTCATGAACACCTGGTTGAGTTGGGACGGCAGGCACTCGATGTCGGGAATCGGCCCCAACTCGCGGATCACATCGGCCTTGTACTTGATCTCGTTGTTGACGATGTTCAGCGTGGATTCGATGCCCTTGCGGATATCGACGAACTGCCACTCCTGTGTCACGTCGGCATGGGAGAAGTCCTTCAGGTCCTGCACGATCTTGCGCACGCGGGTGATGCCTTCCTTGGACTCGTGCATCAGGGAGGGAATGTCCTCCTTGAGGAATTCGATATCGACCTCCGCCTTCAGCGCCGCGAGCTGGGCCCGGCGCTCGGGCGAGGCGATGTCGGCCTCGGCGGCCTCGTAGGCATCGAGAAGGCGGAAGAGATCTTCCACGTAGTTGTCCAATGAGCCGATGTTGGAGTGCACATAGCCGATCGGGTTGTTGATCTCGTGCGCCACCCCTGCGGCAAGCTGGCCGATGGAGGCCATCTTCTCGGACTGCACAAGCTGTTCGCTGGTGGATTCGAGCTGCGCAGTGCGCTCCGCGACGAGGCGCTCGAGATCCTGCTGGTGCGCCCGCAGTGCGTCCTCGGCCTGATGGCGGGGGGTGACGTCCTGCAGGGTTTCGACCGCGCCGAGCAGGCGTCCACGGAGGTCGCGGATGGGCGCGGCGGTGAAGTAGAACCAGCGCCCGCCTCCACGCATGCTCGGAAAGTAACCCTCGGCCTCGTAGGCATCTGGAATCAAGCCGGACCGGACCACCCTGTTCTCATAGAGGCTCTCGAACTGCTCTTCCACCACGCCATCGATGATCAGGTCCGCGAGCAATGGACGCTCGCGGTCGTAGATTGGTTGCCAGTGACGGCTGGTGCCGATGACCTCCTGCTTGGGCATGCCGGTGATGGCCTCGCAGGCCTTGTTCCAGTAGGTAACCTGGTGATTCTGATCGATCACCATGATCGGCACGGGGGTCAGATCCACGATCTGGTCGAGCAGGCTGAGAAGGAAGCGCTCGCGCTTTTCAGCCTTGCGACGCATGGTCAGGTCGTACAGGAAGCCAATGATGATCTGCTCGTTTCCGATCTGTACCCGTGTCGCCTGCAGCTCTACCTGACGGACCTCGCCGGTGGTTGATGCGATCCGGATCTCGTACGCGTCGGGGACAGCCGCGCCCCGCAGGCGCGCCGCGGCGCGCGATTGCCAGATTTCGGCATCCTCGTCCACGGCCAGGGCATGAAAAGGCATACCGAGCAGCGTTTCGCGCTTGCGGCCCGTGAGCTTTTCCATCGCTGCATTGGCATAGAGGATGGTGTCGTCGCGGTAGGCCAGCATTGGCGACCCCACGGTGTCGAGCAGCCTGAGCTGGGCGGCGAGCCCGGAGGTGCCCTCGGTGGGATCGGGGTCCGAAACTGCAGACGTTTCTGCTGTCATCATGGCGCGCTCCGGCTCAATGGACCGAGAAGATCTCGCCGTTGGCGGTGATCTGGTCCTGAATGGTTCTGCAAATCGCAAGCGCCTCGGGTTCGGGGGGCATCAGGCGGCGCCAGGCGTCCTCGTCGGGGGGCGCGGCAAACAGCGCGTGCTCGGGCTGAGGTTCGATGACGGCAGCGAGGATGTCGGCGAGGTGGACGCAGGCGGCAAGCGCATCCTGGCCGATGGCGTCCGCATCGTGGTGTCCCCCGATCGCTGCCACCAGCGGCGCGGGGAAGCGCCAATGACCCGTGATGATGCGGCCGAAGTCGGCGTGATCCAGGCCAAGGATCTGCTGCTCTGCTTCGTAGCAAAGGCAGGGCACCTCGGCCATGTGCTGCTGTACGGCCGCGCTGTGTTCCGGGTAGGCGTTGGCGAGGATCAGCCGGCCGATGTCGTGCAGCAGGCCGGCAATGAAGGCCAGATCGGCGGGAAGCCGGTTGCGCCGCGCGAGCTCCTGGGCAGCGATGGCGGTTGCGGTGGAATGGCGCCAGAAGTGCTGCAATGAGAGCCCGGGGCACTCCCTTGGCAGCGCGCCCGACAGGCTGGCGGCGATGGCCAGCGAGCGCACGCCGCGCAGGCCGATCAGCATGATCGCATCGCGGATCGAGTGGATCCGGCCCGGCATGCCATAGAAGGAGGAGTTGGCGATGCGCAGCAGGCGCGCCACCAGGGTCTGGTCGCGCGAGATGATCTCGGCCAGTGACTCGGCGTCCGCCTCCTCCGCATCGAGCGAGGTGATCAGTTCCACCACCACGCTGGGCAGGGCGGGCAGGCGGGCTGCGGCTGCGCGCAGGCTGTCGGTGTCGAGTGGGGGCAGGGGCGCATTCATGGCTCGGCCCCACAGTGCAGCGCCAAGGCGATGCGGTGCAGTTGCACGGCGGCCGGGCCGTCGCCGGCGAGCTGCAGCACGGCCTCGACCTGGCGCCGGGCCGCTTCGCGGCGGGCGGCGGCCTCCTCGGGCGAGATCGCTTCGGCCGGGCGGTGCACGGTCACGTGCGTGACTCCGCGGCGGGCGAGACTGCTCAGGTTGGATTCGGTGAGGGTGGTGCCGTCGGGCAACAGCACGGCGCCGCGCGCATCGGTGACGGGCCGGGCGAGGATGGCGCCCGCTGTGAGCGTATCCAGCGCAAGCTCGATCGTGTCGGATGGAGAAGACATGAGCGCACTATTCCTTCAGCAGGATGATCAGATGCCCCCGTACTGCGCCATGCCTGCCCATGGCGCGGCAGTCGGCACGAAACGCGCCGCCATCCAGCGTCAGCCTTGTGGAGGCGGGATCGGTGCCCCGCATGAGCGGTTGCAGGGGGGCAGGTAGCGCCTCGGCGGCCATGCTGCAGAGCAGGGGTTGGTTGGCCGACAGCAAGCGCTCGGCATGTGCGTTCACGAACACGATCATGCCTTCAGTGTCGACGCCGATGATACCCGCGGGAACTGCGTGCAGCACTTCTCGGGCGACATCGAGCGCGGCATTGTCAATCACCAGTTCATGCTCCTTGGTGGTAAGCAAGGCTTCCAAGCGTGCGTTCGCGGCAGCCAACTCTGCATTCGAGACCCGCAGTGCTTCGGTGAGGCGATGGTTCTCCTGGGCCAGTTCCCTCAGCTTGAAGGCCTCGGCGATGTTCGTACGCAGTTGCTCATCGTCCCAGGGCTTGGTCAGGAACTTGTAGATCGCGCCTTCGTTGATGGCATCGGTGATCGACTTGAGCTCGGTGTAGCCCGACAGCACGATGCGCACCGTGTCCGGGTGTGCCTTTCGCGCCTCGCGCAGGAACTCCACCCCGGTCATGCCCGGCATTCGCTGGTCCGACACGATGACGTCCACCGATTGCTCTGCCAGCCGGGCCAGCCCCTCCGCCCCGGAGTTCGCCGTGAGGATGTCGTAGCGGTCGCGACGCAGCGCGCGCTTCAGTGCCGCGAGGATGTTCTCCTCGTCATCGACCAGGAGCAGGGTGCGGCGGCGTGTCTCCACTGCAGTTGGGGCGGCTTGCTCAGGACGAGTAAGGGTGGACATCTTGCGGCTCCCGGGGATGTGCGGGCGTGGTGGAATCCGTTTCGGCAGACTCCAGGGGTAGTTCGATGCAGACCCGGGTGCCGGCGCCGGGTTGGCTGTCGACGAGGATCTGGCCGCCGTGGTCGCGCACGACGCTCCACGACACACTCATGCCCAGGCCGGTGCCCTTGCCGACGGGTTTGGTGGTGAAGAAGGGTTCGAACACGCGCTCCAGGTCTTCGCTCGCCATGCCGACACCGTTGTCTCCGATCTCGATCCAGGCCCATGGCCCACGGGTACCGGTGCGTACGGTGATGAGTCCGTGTGTCTGGATGGCTTGTGCGGCGTTGACCAGTACGTTGGTGAACACCTGATTGAGTTCGGACGGGCTGCACACCAGGGGCGGGACGATGCCGTATTCGCGGCGCACTTCAGCCTTTTCGAGGACGATGTGCCCGACCAGCCCGAGTGTGCTGTCGATCTCGTCGTGGATGTCCACCGTAAGCCGGCCCTGGCTGCCCGGGCGGGCGTAGTCGAGCAGATTGCGCACGATGCGGGTGATGCGCTGCAGCCCGTCGTCGGACTCGTCGAGCAGCGTGGTCAAGTCTTCGCGGATGAAGGACAGGTCGCGGTCGGCGCATAGCTTGCGCAGTGCCGCCTGTGTCTCGGGAGCCTGAGCAAGGAGCGGCTCGGCCTTGGCGTAGGCGTCGACGATCTCCAGCAGATCGCAGGCGTAGTCACGCAGGGTACTCAGGTTCGAGCGCACGAAGCCGGCCGGGTTGTTGATCTCGTGTGCGACGCCCGCAGCAAGCTGGCCGGCTGCGGCCATCCTCTCGCTGTGCATGAGCCGCGCCTGCGTATCGCTCAGGTCGTGCAGGGCAGCCTCGAGCGCGCGCTTCTCTTCCTGGAGGCGCGCGTTTGCCTGTGCCAGCTCCTGGGTGCGTCGCTGCACCTGCTCTTCCAGGCCCTGGTTGGTTGCGGAGAGTGAGTCGTAGAGATTGTGGATGACATCGAGCAGGGTGCGGACCATGAAGCCGGACTGGTCAGGGTCGGAGGATGCATTGGCGCTCGCTGCAGCCCCATTACCCGAAAGCAGTGGCTTGTCCTCCTGCAGGATGTGGTAGGTGAGCCATGACAGCGTGAAGCGATGGATGGCCTTGAGCTTCTCCCGGTTGGGCAGGGCGGCGCGCCGGATGCGATCAAGGTCGGTGCCGAAGCTTGCGTGACGTGCGTGATGATGTGCGACGGCGCGCGGCGTCACGCCCGCCCGCGTCATGCACGCCTCCTCGTCGGCGAAGTGCTCGAGGGCGTAGCGCTCGAGTTCCGCGCAGAAGTGGCCGCAGCGGGACTCGTCCTTCTCCACGATCGCATCGCCGAGCTCGTTGGCAAGCTCGATCAGGCGCCGGTGTTGGGCATCCACGCTGGCTACCCCCGTTTCGAAATGTTCGCTCCATTCAATGATGCGGGCGGGCATGGGCAGATCCTCAGGAAAGGTGCGGCGAAGGGAGGTGGTCGTTGAAACGGTCGAAGGCCATGCGCACCTCCTGGCGCAGCTCTTCGGGGTTCCACGGTTTGGTCAGGTAGCGGAACACTTCGCCACGGTTGATCGCGCCGGTCACGGAGTCGATGTCGGCGTAGCCTGATAGCACTATGCGCACGACGTCCGGGTAGAGCTTGCGTGCGCGCTGCAGGAACTCGACCCCGGTCATGCGCGGCATGCGCTGGTCGGCGATCAGCACGCCCACCGGGTTGCGCGCGAGCAGGGCAAAGGCCTCGTCCGGATCGGTCGTCGCCAGGATGCGGTAGCCGCTGCGGCGGAGCACGCGATGCAGGGCATTGAGGATTTCCTGCTCGTCGTCGAGCAGCAGCAGGGTGGGGCGGTGTTCTCCGTCGTCCGGGGCGGACTCTGACAGTGCGGCGGCATCGCAGAGGTATTGCGTAGCCTGCGCGGCAGGCAGGGGGCGGCTGACCAGATAGCCTTGGATCTCGTCGCACAGATGCTTGCGCAGGTAGTCGCGCTGGGCTTCTGTCTCCACGCCCTCGGCGATGGCGCGCAGCCCCAGGCTGTGCGCCATGGCGATGATCGCGAGCGAGAGCGAGGCATCACCCGGATCGTTCACCAGGTTCTGGATGAAGCTGCGGTCGATCTTCAAAGTGTTGAACGGCAGGCGGCGCAGATAGCTCAGGCTCGCGTGCCCGGTGCCGAAGTCGTCCAGTGCTAGTGAAACACCCAGCGCGCTGATCTGCTCGAGAATGGCACTTGCACGGTCGATATCGTCCATGACCGCCGACTCGGTGAGCTCGAGCTCGAGCCAACTGGCCGGCAGTGCGTGCCGCGCCAGCGCCGCGGCGACCGCATCGGCCAGCCCGGCTGTCCGGAGTTGGTGGGCGGAGACGTTGATCGCGACGCGGATCGGCGGCAATCCGGCGTCCATCCATTCGCGCGCCTGGCGGCAGGCTTCGTTCAACACCCATTCACCCATGGGCTGCACGAGGCCGAGGGTTTCGGCCAGGGGAATGAACTCGCCCGGCGGCACCAGCCCGCGCTCGGGGTGTTGCCAGCGCACCAGGGCCTCCACACCGCAGATGCTTCCATCGTGCAGATTCAGCTTCGGCTGGTAGTGGAGAACGAATTGTTCGCGCCGCAGCGCATGGTGGAGTTCGTTCTCCTGCGCGAGCAACTGGTGCGAGCGGCGGTCGGAGTCGGGGGAAAAGCAGCAGAACCCGTTGCCGCCGCTGCGCTTGATGCGGTGCATGGCGAGGTGCGCGTTGCGCATCAGGTCGTCCGGGGTCACGCCGTCGTGCGGGTGCACGGCTACCCCGATGCTGGCGGTGAGGAAATACTCGACCTGATTGACCCGGAAGGGCTTTGCGAGCGTGCGCAGTACGGCGTGGGTCGGACGGGTCGGGTCGTCACCCGGACGCAGTCCGTCCAGCACGATGGCGAACTCGTCATCACCCAGGCGCGCAACGGTATCGCCCTCGCGCACGCATTCGCGCAGGCGCTGACCGAACTCGATCAGCAGCTTGTTGCCGGCGAAGTTGCCGAGTTCGTCGTTGATGAGCTTGAAGCGGTCGATGTCGATCAACACCACGGCTGCATGCAGGTCCTGCCGGTCCGAGCGGGTCATGGTCTGCGAAAGCCGGTCGATGAGCAGCGAACGGTTGGCCAGCCCGGTCAGGCGGTCGTGCGTGGCGAGGTAGCTCAGCTGCTCGGACTGTTCGATCCGATCGGTGACGTCGGTCAGGATGCTGACGAAGTGACTGACCGTTCCCGTGTCGTCGTGGACCGGAGCGATGTTCAGGTCGGCCCAGAACAGCCCGCCATCCTTGCGCTGGAAGCGCAGCAGCACCGCGGCGGTCTGCCCCCGGCGCAAGGCGTCGCGCAGCTGGGTGAGGGCGGGCTGGTCGGGGTCGTGGGCGACCAGGAAACGGGCGTTGCGGCCGACAACCTCTGCCGTGCTGTAGCCGGTGATGCGGGTGAACGCGGGGTTGGTGAAGATGATCGGCCGGTCCCCGGCGGTCGAGTCGGAGATCATGATCGCGCTCGCCGACGACAGGACGGCAGTGCGATACATGCGGGCGAGCGTCTCACCGTCGGCACCCCCGTCGGGGTGCGCGATGGTGTTTCGCAAGGCCGTGTTACCTGTCATTACGCTAACCCTTGTGTTCTTGGGCCTGCGTGGCGGTCTTGCGCGAGCGCCTGGACACAGAGCCGGATCGTCCGGCAGATGCTAGGTCGTACGCCCGATCATTGCAGTGGTGGATTTCACGGATGGGGTGAGATCGTGCGGGAGCGGACAGCGGTGGCTCAGTGCAGCGTGGGCGGGCGAAACAGGGCGTCGACGTCGTCTGCGTCGAAACGGTAGGTGTGGTTCGAGAGGTCGTCATGGACCACCACTTCGCCATGTTCGTCGAGGATCGCTCGGACCTCGTCCTCGCCCAGCGCGCGCAGCATGGCCGTGACTTTGTCCGGGTCGGCAGGCCAGTCGTGCGTGACCGGGCGGGCGTCGAAGAGGCGAACGTTTTCTTCCGCGAACAGGCGGCGCAGGATCTCGGCGGCGTCCAGGCCGAGCAGTTCGTCGTCGCGTATGGTGTTTGCGAGCTGCTGAATACGGGACCAGCCGTCCAGATCCTTGAGGTCGGCGCCCGGCAGCTTCTGCACGAAAAGCGCGACTGCGGCGTTGGGGCTGCAGGCCAGCCACAGGCCTGCCGGCTGCTGTTCGGACTGGGCGAGGTAGTGCTCGAAGACTGCGCCGATGCTGTCGCCTTCCAGCGGGACCAGGCTTTGGTAGGGCTGATCCATCGCTTCGATGTCGAGCGAGAGTTGCAGACGGCCGTCGCCGACGAGCTCGGCCAGGGTGCCTTCGGCTGGGGCCGACTCCGCCTTGGCGTATCCGCGCAGGTTGAGCGTTTCGGCGCAATCGATCACGAGCAGGCGCACCGGTCCGTGGCCGCTGATCTGGAAGGTGAGTCGGCCAGGCTGCTTGAGGTTGCCGGCGATCACGGCGGAGACCGCACTCATCTCGCCGAGCAGGTGTGCGACCGCCGGGGGGTAGTCGCGCCCGGCTTGCATGGCCTGCCAGACGTCGGTCAGGCGCACCACGGCGCCGCGGATGTCGAGGTCTTCCAGCAGGAAGCGCTGGATGTAGCTCTTGGGAAGCGTTTCGCTCATCGATGAGGGTCCAGTGTGCGAGGCGGGGTTCAGCGTGCGCTCAGGCGTTCGAATGCTGCGGCATCGAGGCCGACGACCAACTCGCCGCTTGCAAATTCGACGACCGGTCGGCGGATCAGGCTGGGTTGTGCCTGCATGAGGGCGATTGCACCCTCGGGATTGGTGATGCGCTGCTGCTCGGGAGCGAGTTTGCGCCAAGTCGTGCCGCGTTTGTTGATCAGCACTTCCCAGCCGAGTTTGTCGCACCAGCGCGCGAGCGTGGCGGTGTCGATGCCGGCCTTCTTGTAGTCATGAAAATCGTAGGCGACACCGGCCCCTTCGAACCAGGCGAAAGTCTTCTTCATGGTGTCGCAGTTCTTGATGCCGTGGATGATCGGGTTCATGAAGGCGTCCTTTTGTTGGTCGATTCGCGCAGAAGCCGGGCTCCCACGCACAGGGGAGCGATTCTGCCGGCGATGGGCGCCAGGCTGCGGGAGCGGGCTTGCCCACGCACCGTTGCGCTCGATCGGTGCGTTCACTTCCCCCCGCGGGCCCGGGCGAAGGCCTCGGCCAGCGCGTTGCCGGCCGCGGGGCGGGAGGCTTCCTGCCGTGCGCCGCCCTTGCCCTGCGCGGGCGGACGGCGATTGTCGTTGCCGCGCGGGTGCTGCTCGCCACGCGGCTGCTGGCTGCCTTCCGCGCGCCGCGGCGCGCGTTCGTCGCGTCGGGCGCCGGATTCGCCGCGCTTTGGTGCGGCCTCGTCGCCCAGGCGCATGGTGAGCGCGATGCGGTGGCGCGGGATGTCCACCTCCAGCACCTTCACCTTCACCACCTGGCCGGCCTTGACCACGCTGTGCGGGTCCTTGACGAAGGTGTTCGACAGTGCGGAGATGTGCACCAGGCCGTCCTGATGCACGCCGATGTCGACGAAGGCGCCGAAGTTGGTCACGTTGGTGACCACGCCTTCGAGCAGCATGCCGGGCTCCAGATCCTTGAGCGTCTCCACGCCCTCGCGGAAGCTCGCGGTGCGGAACTCGGGGCGCGGGTCGCGGCCGGGTTTCTCCAGCTCGGCGAGGATGTCCTGCACCGTGGGCAGGCCGAAGCGCTCGTCGGTGAACTCCCCGGGCCGCAGGCTCTTGAGGAAGCTGCCGTTGCCCATCAGCTCGCGCACGCTCTTCTGCACCTTGGCGAGGATGCGCTCGACCACCGGGTAGGCCTCCGGGTGGACTGAGGAAGCGTCGAGCGGGTTGTCGCCGCTGGGGATGCGCAGGAAGCCGGCGGCCTGCTCGAAGGTCTTGGGGCCGAGGCGGGGCACGTCCTTGAGCGCGCTGCGGCTGCGGAACGGACCTTTGGTGTTGCGGTACTCGACGATGTTGCCGGCGAGCGTGGCGTTGAGCCCCGAGATGCGCGCGAGCAGCGGCGCCGAAGCGGTGTTCACGTCCACCCCGACCGCGTTCACGCAGTCTTCCACGACCGCATCCAGACTCTTCGCCAGGCGGCCCTGGTTGACGTCGTGCTGGTACTGGCCGACACCGATCGACTTGGGGTCGATCTTGACCAGCTCCGCCAGTGGATCCTGCAGGCGGCGGGCGATCGACACCGCGCCTCGCAGGCTCACGTCCACGTCCGGGAACTCCTTCGCCGCCAGCTCGGACGCCGAGTACACCGAGGCGCCGGCCTCCGACACCATGACCTTGGTGAGCTTGAGCTCGGGGTAGCGCTGCATCAGCTCCGCCGCCAGGGCGTCGGTCTCGCGCGAGGCGGTGCCGTTGCCGATGGCGAGCAGTTCGACCGCATGCTTCTTGGCCAGCGCGGCGATGGTGGCGATCGAGGATTCGCGGTCGCGGCGTGGCTCGAAGGGATACACGGTCGCGGTGTCGACCAGCTTGCCGGTGGCATCCACCACCGCGACCTTCACACCGGTGCGGATGCCCGGGTCGAGGCCGAGGGTGGCGCGCGTGCCAGCGGGCGCGGCGAGCAGCAGGTCCTTCAGGTTGCGCGCGAAGACGCGGATCGCCTCTTCCTCCGCGCGTTCGCGCAGCTCGCTCATCAGCTCGAGCTCGAGGTGGATGGAGATCTTCACGCTCCACGCCCAGCGCGCGGTTTCGGCAAGCCAGCGGTCGGCCGGGCGGCCCTGGTTGCGGATGCCGAAGCGTACCGCGATGCGGCCTTCGCAGGGGTGAGGTGCCTCGGGGTCCGGGCGGTCCACATCCAGCGCGAGGCGCAGCACGCCCTCGTTGCGGCCGCGCAGTAGTGCCAGCGCGCGGTGCGAGGGCATGGTGGCGATCGGCTCGGCAAAGTCGAACCAGTCGCGGAACTTGGCGCCTTCGTTCTCCTTGCCCTCGATCACGCTCGAGCGGACTTGGCCGTGCTCGTGCAGATAGCTGCGCAGTTCGCCGAGCAGGGTGGCGTCCTCGGCGAAGTGTTCCATGAGGATCTGACGTGCGCCGTCGAGCACTGCCTTGGTGTCGGCGAAGCCCGCGTCGGCATTGAGGTACTTCTCCGCCTCGTGCTCGGGTGTCAGCGTCGGGTCGGTGAGCAGGGCCTCGGCCAGTGGGCCGATCCCCGCTTCGCGTGCGATCTGTGCCTTGGTGCGGCGCTTGGGCTTGTAGGGCAGGTAGAGGTCTTCGAGGCGCTGCTTGGTGTCGGCGTGCTCGACCTCTGCGCGCAGTTCGGCGGTGAGCTTGCCCTGTTCCTCGATCGAGGCCAGCACTGTGGCGCGGCGGTCCTCGAGTTCGCGCAGGTAGCCGAGGCGTTCCTCCAGCGTGCGCAATTGGGTGTCGTCCAGGCCGCCGGTGACTTCCTTACGGTAGCGGGCGATGAAGGGTACGGTTGCGCCATCGTCGATGAGCTGGACGGCGGCGATGACCTGGCGCGGCGAGACGCCGAGCTCGTCGGCGATGCGGTGTTCGATCGGGGGGAGCATGGGGCGGAGGCGGTGAAGCGCAAAAGGGAAGGGCGGGATAGTGCAACAGGCTACCGGCCAGGATCAACCCGCCGGCAGCACGATGCCTGGTCCGAAGCCCGGCTGCAGGGTGGAAAAATCACCACCGGAGCGGGCTTGCCCGCGAAAACGGAGGCCGGCGGACCTTTTTCGGAGTCACGCCCTCACAGGCGGGTGCGCCTGCAGGGCAGCCTCAGAGCGCGACCAGGGTCTGCCGGCCCCACCAGGTCCCGCCTGCCGCCAAGCGTATCGGCTCGCGCGCAGCGGCAGCCTCGATGCACAGCATGCGACGGAAACCGTCGTTGGGCAGGTCGGCGAGGGCCGCGCTGCGCTCGACCCAGGGGTTCCATACCACCACGTCGGGGAAACCGTCGGCGTTGATGCCCAGGCTGCGATCGTATTCACGCAGCAGCACCGGGCGGGTGACGTCTTGATAGACGCGGTCGGTCTCGGCCTCGATCAGCACCGCGTCGCCGGAGTCGCGTCGGACGCGGTTGGCGTCGGTCTTGTCGCGGTAGGAGAAGCCGTGCAGACCTTCGATGCGCGACTCCTCGACCTCGCGCACGGCAAGATAGGTATGCAGCGCCGCGGTGAATTCGAAAGGCTGATCACTGGTGTTGCCGATCTCGAGCTCGAGATCCAGCCGGCTGTCCTCGATCAGGATCGAGAGCTCCGCACGAAAGGCATGCGGCCACTGCGCGCGCGTGTCGGCATCATCGGCGAGCTGCAGCCCGATGAGGGCGAAGTCCTCCCCGCAGCGCTCGGTGACGAGCGTCCACGCCCGGTTGCGTGCGAAGCCGTGGGCGGGCAGGGCGCCAAGGTCGGCGAACTGCGGAAAACAGACCGGAATGCCGCCCCGGATCGCGCTGTGCCCGTCGAACAAGGCTCGCGGGCTCAGGTACAGACGCTCTTCCCCGCCGGGCGGCGTCCAGGACAGCACCTGCGCACCCTGCAACGCCACCACCGCGCGTGCGCCCGCGGCGGTCGACAAGCGCAGCGCAGGCTGGCCGTGAAACTCGATGCGCTCGATCGTTGCAGCCATCGCTCAGTCCTGCAGCGCCAGCACGCCCAGCTTGACCGAGCTGTCTTCCGGGTCGCTGCTGAGCACGAAGCCGAGCTTCTGCACGAATTTCAGCATGCGCTCGTTGTTGGCGAGGAAGACCCCGTTCATGTACTGGATGCCGCGGTTGCGCGCGGTCTCGATCAGCACGCCCATCAGCTTGCGGGCGAGGCCGCGGTGCTGCCAGTCATCGGCCACCACGACCGCAAACTCGCAGGATTCGCCGTCCGGATTGACCGCGTAGCGGCACACGCCGATCTCCTTTTCCATGCCGTCGACCGTGAGCGTGGCGACGAAGGCCATCTCGCGGTCGTAGTCGATCTGGGTCAGGCGCGCGACCATGGCGGGCGGCAGCTCGCGCATGGTGTTCATGAAGCGGTAGTACTTGGTCTCGGCCGACAGCGTACGCACGAAGTCGACCTCGAGCTCGGCGTCTTCGGGCTTGATCGGGCGGATCGTCACCGTGGTGCCGTCCGGCACCGTCCAGGTGCTGATCAGGTGCGACGGGTAAGGGTGGATCGCCATGTGGTCGTAGCGGTCCGCGGTGGGCGAGACGTTCTCCACCGTGATGCTGCCATCGACCGCGACCACGCCGTTCTCGTCCACGATCAGCGGGTTGATCTCCATCTCGGTGATCCACGGCAGTTCGCACACCATCTCCGAGATGCGCAGCAGCACCAGTTCCAGTGCGCCCATGTCCACCGCGGGCATGTTGCGGTATTCGCCCAGGCGGGTCGCGATACGCGTGGAGCGGATCATGTCCTTGACGAGGAAGCTGTTGAGCGGGGGCAGTGCCACGGCGATGTCGCGGTTCTCGTCCGCGAGGTTGCCGCCCTCGCCGAAGCTGATCGCGGGGCCGAACACCGGGTCGCGCTTGACCGCCACCACCAGCTCGCGCCCGTTGCGCTTCTGGATCATCGGCTCGATCGCGATGCCGTTGATCACTGCGTCCGGCTGCACGCGCTTGACCTCGTCGATGATCTCCTGATAGGTCGAACGCACCGCGGCCAGGCTGCGGATGTTCAGCCGCACGCCACCCACGTCGGACTTGTGCACGATGCTCGGCGAGTCGATTTTCATCACCACCGGAAGGCCGATTTCGGCCGAGAGCACCATGGCTTCGGCGGCCGAGCGTGCGACCACGGTCTGTGCGATCGGGATGCGGAAGGCGGCGAGCAGGGCCTTCGACTCCATCTCGTTGAGCTTCTTGCGCCGTTCGGACAGCGCCATCTCGATGACCAGACGCGCGCTCTCGATGGAGGGCGAGGGCAGGTGCGAGAGTGAAGACGGCGTCTGCATCAGCAGCTTCTGGTTCTGGTAGTAGGCCGAGATGTGGCTGAACAGCTCGACCGCCGGCTCCGGCGTGCGGAAGTGCGGAATGCCGCCGGCGCTGAACTTCTGCCGCGCTTCGGTGACGAGTTCCTCGCCCATCCAGCAGGTCACGACCGGCTTGTCCGCCGTCTTCTCGAGTTCGATGACGACATCGGCCACCCCTGCCGGATTGCTCATCGCCTGCGGCGTCAGCATCACCAGCACGCCGTCAACGTTGGGGCCTTCGAGTACGGCCTTGAGCGCCTTGCGATAGCGCTCTGGGTCGGCGTCGCCGAGGATGTCCACCGGGTTGCCATGCGACCAGCCCGTGGGCAGGGCGGCGTTGAGTTTCTCGACGGTGCCTTCGGACAGGTTGGCGAGCGGGATGCCGATGTCGGCAGCGCGGTCGGCCGCCATGACGCCCGGCCCGCCACCGTTGGTGATGATGGCGAGGCGGTTGCCGCGCGGGCGGAAGTGCGAGAACAGCGCGTTTGCCGCGGCGAAGAGCTGGCCCATGTTGTACAGGCGTATGACGCCGGCGCGGCGCAGCGCGGCGTCGAACACCGCGTCGTCCCCCATGGGTGCGCCGCTGTGCGACAGGATTGCGCGCGAGGCGTCGGGATGACGGCCGGCCTTGATCAGCAGCACGGGCTTGACGCGCGCCGCGCCGCGCAGGGCGCTCATGAAGCGGCGTGCGTCGCGGATACCCTCGACGTAGAGGAAGATGCTCTCGGTGCGCGGGTCCGAGATCATGTACTCGAGCACTTCGCCGAAGTCGATGTCCGACGAAGAGCCGAGCGACACGACCGAGGAGAAGCCCACATTGTTCGGCTTGGCCCAGTCGAGGATGGCCGCGCACAGCGCGCCCGATTGCGAGATCAGGCCGATGCTGCCCTTGAGCGCGCTGGCATGGGCGAAGGTGGCGTTGACGCCCAGCTGCGGACGCATGATCCCCAGACAGTTGGGGCCGAGCAGGCGGATGCGATGGCGGTGCGCGGCTTCGATGACCTGGCGCTCCATCAGCGCGCCGCGCGGCCCGGCCTCGGAAAAGCCCGAGGACAGGATGATCGCGGCCTTTACGCCGGCGCGTCCGCACGCGTCCATGATCGCGGGTGCCTTCTCGGCGCGCACGGCAATCACCACCAGGTCGAGGCGTTGCGGCACGTCCTCGACGGATTTGTAGCAGACTACCCCGTGCACCTTCTCGTGCTTGGGGTTGATGGCGAACAGCTTGCCCTTGTAGCCGGCCTCGAGCATGTTGCGCATCAGGACATTGCCCAAAGACGCCTCACGTTCGCTCGCGCCGATGATGCCGACCGAGCGCGGTTCCAGCAGCGGAGTCAGATAGTGCTTGTCTTTCATGATGGGAGCCTGGTCATGGTGTGCAGGGTTGGATATGCGATTTGCAACATGTCTGTCATCTCATCCGGCGGAGAAGGCGCGGGGGGACTGGACGCGATCTGATTATACTGCAGTGCACAATCGCGGGACGGCCACCTGTCGCTTTTTGTGCACTTTACGACAGTACGTGCGAATTCGCAGGCCGTAGAAGCACGCACGCGGAAGCACATGGAGGCTGTCCCGTGCCGCGCCAACCGGGTTGCTGCGGCGCTAGAATGGCCTCGGCCTTCAACCCGAACCGAGCGAATCCATGCACCCGGCGCCTTCTCCGATTTCGAGCCACGACGCGCATCTCCCGACCGGTGAGCCATCGCCATGGGTCGTCCGCTTCACGCCCTTGCTGCCCCCCGGAGGGCGGGTGCTGGACCTGGCCTGCGGATCGGGCCGCCACACGCGCTGGTGTGCCGCGAACCGCCTGAAGGTGGTGGCGGTGGACCGGGATGTCGAGGCACTGTCGCACCTGCAGGGACTCGAGGGCGTGGAAACCCGGGTTCTGGACCTGGAGGCCAAGGCCTGGCCGCTGGATGGGGAGTCGTTCGATGTCGTGCTGGTGAGCAACTACCTCTTCCGGCCGCATTTTGAGGCGCTCCTCGCATCGGTGCGCCCGGGCGGCGTTTTGCTGTACGAGACCTTCATGCGTGGCAATGAGCGCTTCGGCAAGCCCTCCAATCCGGATTTCCTGCTGCGACCGGGAGAGCTGCTGCAGCGCGTGGATGAGGCATGGACCGTGGTCGCCTTCGAACAGGGAGAGGTTGCCCGTCCACGGCCCGCCGTGGTGCAGCGTCTGTGCGCGGTGCACGCAGGTGGTGGCGGAGAGGGATACAGGCTGCCCGCGCTGCCGTGAGTCTGCGCAGTTGCCGTGCTCCCGGCGCGCAGTTTCAGCCTGCGTCCGGAGAGGTGGGCGGTGCGGCGTGCTGCGCCAGGATGCGTTGTGCGATTTCGCGGATGCCTCCATCACCGAGATCGGCACTCTGCACCCGCAGGGCGTCGGCGTAGCCGGCGTAGTTTGTGTGCTGCGAGCGGTTGTAGAGCGGGTCGTAGTGCAGGTCGATGAGTTCGCCGAAGAGTTCGGGCAGCGCGTGGGTTGCGGCGAGCGCCTTCCAGCGCTCCAGGGTTTCGCGGCTCTGGTGTTCGCGCAGCCGGTGCAGTTTGTCCTGCAGCGCGGCGACATCGTCACCGAGGTAGGCGTAGTCACGGACCAGGAACGCGAGCCTCGCCTCGCGCGTGGCGTCGACCAGGATGCACGGTGCGCGGCGCATGGCCAGGATCAGCGGCTCGGGCACGAAGACAAGGCCGATCTTGCGGCTCTCGGCTTCCACGAACACCGGCTGTGCCGGGTCGAGCCGGCGCATCCTGTCCCACAGCAAGGTTTCGAAGCGCTTTTGCGCAGGCTGCGGGCGGTCGGGCAGGGCGCCGAGCACCGAGCCCTTGTGCGCGGCCAGGTCTTCGAGGTCAAGCACCTGTGCGCCTTCGGCGGCGAGCGCCTCGAGGATGCGCGTCTTGGCGCTGCCGGTGGGGCCGCTGACGATGCGCAGGTCGAGCTGCGGGGTGATGCGCTCGATCTCGGCGATGACGTGGTGGCGGAAGGACTTGTAGCCGCCCTCGAGCTGGCATGCATCCCAGCCCACCATGCGCAGCCAGGTGGTGAATGAGCCGCTGCGCTGGCCGCCGCGCCAGCAGTAGATCAACGGGCGCCAGTTCTTCGGCTTGTGCTGGAGTTTCTCCAGCATGTGGCGCGAGATGTTTGCCGCCACCAGCGCGCCGCCAAGGCGGCGCGCGTCGAAGGCCGACTGCTGCTTGTACATCGTGCCCACCACGATGCGCTGCGCGTCATCGAGCACGGGCAGGTTGATTGCGCCGGGAATGTGATCCTCTGCGAACTCCGCAGGCGTGCGCGCATCGATGATCTCGTCAAACCCGGACAGCTGTGCTACGTTCGCCACGCCTTTCTGCATGATGCTCACGCGGCTGCGGGCGCCTTGCGCGCAGTCAGCCGCTTTCTCCTTTTCAGAACATGAATCAGATCAAACTGACCGAATTCTCCCATGGCGGCGGCTGTGGCTGCAAAATCGCGCCCGCCGTGCTCTCCGAACTGCTCGCCAGCATGCCGGCCGGGCTGGTGCCGCCCGAGCTGCTCGTGGGCACCGATACCGCCGACGACGCCGCGGTGTACAAGCTCAACGAGCGCCAGGCCATCGTCGCTACCACCGACTTCTTCACCCCCATCGTCGATGATCCGCGCGATTTCGGCCGCATCGCCGCCACCAACGCGCTTTCCGACGTCTACGCGATGGGCGCGACCCCCATCCTCGCGCTCGCGATCGTCGGCATGCCGCTGGACAAGCTGCCGGCGGAGGTGATCGGCGAGATCCTGAGGGGGGGCGCGGACGTGTGCCGCGACGCGGGCATCCCGCTCGCGGGCGGGCACTCGATCGATGTGCTGGAGCCGATCTACGGGCTCGTGGCGCTGGGTGTTGTCGACCCCGAGCGGGTGCGTACCAATGCGGGGGCGAAGCCGGGCGACGTGCTGATCCTCTCCAAGCCGCTTGGCATCGGCATCCTGTCCGGTGGCCTGAAGAAGGGCATGCTGTCCGCTGAGGGCTACGCGCAGATGGTGCGCTGGACGACGACGCTGAACCGCGCCGGCGGCAAGCTCGCGGACATCGATGGCGTGCATGCGGTGACCGACGTCACCGGCTTCGGACTGGCCGGTCATTTGCTCGAGATGTGCCGCGGCGCTTCCCTGACGGGCGTGGTGCGATTCGATGCGCTGCCAGTGATCGACGAGGCGCGTGCGCTGGTCATGGCGGGCGTGGCCACCGGCGCGTCGACGCGCAACTGGGCGAGCTACGGCACGGGGGTCGAACTGGCCGCGGATGCGCCGGAATGGCAGCGCAAGCTGATCACCGACCCGCAGA
The DNA here is from genome assembly GCF_051280715.1 of Thauera sp. AutoDN2. Taxonomy (NCBI): domain Bacteria; kingdom Pseudomonadati; phylum Pseudomonadota; class Betaproteobacteria; order Rhodocyclales; family Zoogloeaceae; genus Thauera; species Thauera sp. AutoDN2. The sequence goes on from NZ_JBNCAR010000003.1 coordinate 26,060, forward strand.
CCTCGGGCGGACTGCTGATCGCGTGCGCGCCCGGGGCGGTCGAGGCGGTGCAGGCCGCAATCGTGGAAGCGCAGGGCGAGCCGGGGGTGGTGATCGGCGAGATGCAGGCGGGCGTGGCGCGGGTAGTGGTCCGCTGAAGGTAGCCGCGCGGCCGATGTGCCTTGGAGGCCTCCCGCGCGGCAACTTCAGCGGGCTTTCGCGTGGGGGCTAGAGAGCATCGGCTGCAATCCTGCCCAGACGGTGTCCAGGATCAGCGTCTGCGCCTCGGCCGTGGGGTGGATGCCGTCGGCCAGGAACAGCTCCGGGCGGTCGGCGAAGCCGTCCATCAGGAAGGGAACGAAGGGTACGTCCTCTTTTTTGGCCAGGTTCTGGTAGACGGCAGCAAAGCGGCGGGTATAGAAGGGGCCGTAGTTGGGGGGCATCTGCATGCCGACGAGCAGCACACGGGCGCCGGCCTCGCGTGCCTCGGTGATCATCGCGCGCAGGTTGTCCTCCAGCACTTGCGGCTGGAGGCCGCGCAGTCCGTCGTTGGCGCCGAGTTCGAGGATCAGGATGTCGGGGGCGTGCTCGGCAAGTGCGGCGGGCAGGCGCGAGCGGCCGCCGGAGGAGGTCTCGCCCGAGACGCTGCCGTTGGCGACCTGATGATTGAAACCTTTCTCGGCCAGGCGCGTCTGCAACAGGGCTGGCCACTCCTGGCCCCTTTCCAGTCCGTAGCCGGCCGACAGGCTGTCGCCCCACACGAGGATGGTCGCCGCCTGAACGGTGGCGGCGAAGAAGAACATGAACACGAAGGTAGCGATGAATCGCAGCGGCATTGAGCACTCCAGTCCGGTCATCGAGGTCGATGGCCTGAGCAAACAGGTGAGGCTGGCCGATGGCCAGGGCGACCTGCATATTCTGCAGGACATCCGGTTTGCGGTGTCCGCGGGCGAGTCGGTCGCCATCGTGGGCGCCTCCGGTTCGGGTAAGTCGACGCTGCTGGGATTGCTCGCCGGGCTGGATGTTCCCGCCCGCGGCACGGTGCGCTTGCAGGGGCAGGACCTGTTCGCGCTCGACGAGGATGCGCGCGCCGCGTTGCGCGGCGAGGCGATCGGCTTCGTGTTTCAGTCCTTTCAGCTACTGCCGGCGCTGACCGCGCTGGAGAACGTGATGCTGCCGCTGGAGCTGGCCGGTGCGGATGCGGCACGCACGGTGGCCACGCAGTGGCTCGAGCGGGTGGGCCTGGGCAGCCGGCTTCGCCACTATCCGAAGCACCTTTCCGGTGGTGAGCAGCAGCGCGTCGCCCTGGCGCGCGCCTTTGCACCCAATCCGCGCGTGCTGCTGGCCGACGAACCCACCGGCAACCTCGATGCGGAGACCGGCAAGTCGATCATCGAACTCATGTTCAGCCTCAACCGCGAGGCGGGGACCACGCTGATCCTCGTCACCCACGACGAATCGCTCGCGCGCCGCTGCGGGCGCATGCTGCGCATGCAGGCCGGGCGCTTGATGGAGGAGGGGCACTGAGGCAGGGGGGCTGAGGCAGGGTGCGCGCTGAGGCGGATTGCGCTGCCCACGAAACGCCCGTCGCGCGCGAGCGTCAGCCGCCGAAAATGTCGAGGATGCCGTCGAGCCCGGTGTGATCCAGGCAGCAGTGCGCCACGTCACGCAGCACGGGTTTGGCGCGGAAGGCGACGCCGAAGCCCGCTGCACGCAGCATGGGGATGTCGTTGGCTCCGTCGCCCGCTGCGATCACCTGCTCGGGTTTGAGCCCGAGCTCGTCGCGTACGCGCTCCAGATGGGCCGCCTTGGCCTCGCCATCGATGATGTCGCCAACGACCTTGCCGGTGAGCTTGCCGTCGATGATCTCAAGCTCGTTGGCATAGGCGTGATCGAAGCCCAGCCGCGCCTTCAGGCGCTCGGTGAAGTAGGTGAATCCGCCCGAAACCAGTACGGTGCGGATGCCGGCGCGCTGCAAGCCCTGCAGCAGGCGCTCGGCGCCCGCGTTCAGCTGCAGACGGTGATCGAACACCTCGGCCAGCGCCGTCTCCGGCAGCCCGGCGAGCAGCGCCACGCGGCGGGTGAGTGATTCGCGGAAATCGATCTCGCCCTGCATTGCGGCCTCGGTGATCGTCGCAACCTCGTGCTTGAGACCCTGCATGTCGGCGATCTCGTCGATGCACTCGATGTTGATCAGGGTCGAGTCCATGTCGGTGACGAAGAGGCCGAAATCGCTTAGCTTGCGACCTTCGGGCAGCCACACGTGGTCCAGTCCGCCCTCGGCGCATGCGGCCACCAACCCCTCGTGGGGCTTTGCGCCCACGAGGCGGAAGGAGCGCGTGGTGATCTGCTCGACCTCGCGTGCCTCGGTGAGCTTGGCGATGTTCTTCAGCGCGGCGCTGTCGACGTCGCCGGCCAGCACGACCAGGTTCATGCGTGTCGCTCCGCGCGGGGCAGCACGTCGCGCAGTACGGCCGCGGCGTTGCGGATCATCTCTTCGGTGGTTTCCCAGCCCACGCAGGCGTCCGTGACCGAGCAACCGTACTTGAGCTGCGATAGATCAGCCGGGATGGGCTGGTTGCCCGCCTCGAGGTTGCTCTCGATCATCAGCCCGACCACGGATTGGTTGCCTTCGCGGATCTGGTGCATCACGTCTTTCATCACCAGCGGCTGGAACTCCGGTTTCTTCCACGAGTTGGCGTGCGAGCAGTCGACCACGATGTTCTTTGGCAGCTTGGCCTTGGCCAGCGCTTGCTCGGCGAGCGAGATCGACACGGTGTCGTAGTTGGGGCGGCCGCCACCGCCACGCAACACGGCGTGGCCGTACCGGTTGCCGCGGGTGCGGGTGATCGCCGACTGTCCCTTGCCGTTGATGCCGAGGAAACTGTGCGGGCTGCCCGCCGAGAGGATCGCGTTGATCGCCACCTCGAGGTCGCCGTCGGTGGCGTTCTTGAATCCGACCGGCGTCGACAGGCCCGAAGCCATCTCGCGGTGGGTCTGCGATTCCGAGGTTCGCGCGCCGATCGCGGTCCACGAGATCAGGTCGCCGTAATACTGCGGTGCGATCGGGTCGAGCGCCTCGGTGGCGGTGGGCAGGCCGATCTCGCACACGTCGAGCAGAAACCTTCGTGCGCGCTCCATGCCCACGTCGATGCGGAAGGAGTCGTCCATGAACGGATCGTTGATGAAGCCCTTCCAGCCGGTGGAGGTACGCGGCTTCTCGAAGTACACGCGCATCACCAGCAGCAGCACGTCCGAAACCTCGTCGGCCAGCTTCTTCAGCCGGCGCGCGTAGTCGAGGCCCGCCTCGGGATCATGGATCGAGCACGGGCCGACCACCACGAACACCCGCGGATCCTTGCGGTCGAGGATGTCCATGACCGCCCGCCGCCCGGCCACGACCGAAGCGGCCGCGGGCTCGGTGAGCGGCACGTGAGCCTTGATCTCGTCGGGCGAGGGCATGTGGTCGAACGCGAGGACGTTGAGGTTTTCGGTCTGGGTGAGCGGCATTGCTGAGGGCTCCGGATTGCGGCCTGGAAAGCCTGCAATTGTAGCGCCCGCGATGGGCGATGTCGTAGCGGATTTGACGCGGATTTGGCGGCGCCTCGACGCGCGCGCGAGGGTGTCCAGGTGGGTGGGCGCTGGCGGGCCGGATGCGAGGTATGTGCCTTTGGGATAAAGTTCAGCCCTCATTGGGGCGAGTGGCCGCCCTCCCGGGGCTGTGCCGGAGCGGAGCAGCCTGCCAGTCGATCATGAAGGGAATGCCGTGCATATCTGGGTAGACGCCGACGCCTGTCCCGCCGTCATCAAGGACATCCTGTTCAGGGCCGCCGAGCGCACCGGAGGTGCGCTCACTCTGGTCGCCAACCAGTACCTGCGCGTACCCGCCTTGCCCCAGGTCCGTATGATTCAGGTGCCCGGCGGCTTCGATGAGGCCGACAAGTACATCGCCGCCCACGTGCACGCTGGCGACCTGGTGATCACGTCCGACATCCCGCTCGCTGCCGACGTCGTCGCCCGCGATGCCCACGCCCTGTCGCCCAAGGGCGAGCTGTATGGCAAGGAGAACATCCGCGAACTGCTCGACCTGCGCAACTTCATGGACACCCTGCGCAGCACCGGGGTCGATACCGGTGGCCCCCCGCCGTTCAGCATGGCCGACCGGCAGAGCTTCGCGAACCGCCTCGATCGCCTGCTGCATGCATCGGCGCAGCGCAGGGGCTGAGCGCCCCACAGGATCGCCTCGCTTCGTTTCCGGAGAGATCTACCATGTCCCAACGCTGCGCCTGGTGTGGCACCGACCCCCTGTACGTCGCTTATCACGACGCCGAGTGGGGCATGCCCAATCACGATGACCGCCACCTGTTCGAGATGCTGGTGCTCGAAGGGGCGCAGGCGGGGTTGAGCTGGATCACGATCCTGAAGAAGCGGGCCCACTATCGCCGGGTTTTCGACGATTTTGACGCCGAATGCGTCGCACGATACACGGAAGAGGATGTGGCGCGGCTGCTTGCCGACCCGGGGATCGTGCGCAACCGGCTGAAGATCGAGGCGGCGATTGCCAATGCACGGGCAACGCTCGCGGCGCGTGAGCGTTTCGGTTCGCTCGATGCGCTTCTTTGGCGCTTCGTTGATGGCGTGCCACAGGATGGTGCGCGGGAGGCGCTCGCCGACGTGCCGGCCGAGACGGCCGAATCGAAAGCCATGAGCCGCGAGCTCAAGCGGATGGGCTTTCGCTTCGTCGGGCCGACCGTTTGCTACGCTTTCATGCAGGCGGTGGGCATGGTCAATGACCACGTGGTGGATTGTTTCCGCCATGATGAGATCCGGGCGCTGCATGCCGCAGGCGAATGGTGAGCCTGTGGCCGCGCGCTATACTCCGCGGCGGATTTCCTGCTCGCCATGACCGTAGAACAGAGCCTCTTCGCCTTCACGCTTGCCGCCCTCGTGCTGGCGGCGACGCCCGGCATCGACACCGCGCTGGTATTGCGCATGTCGATTTCTGCCGGTGCGCGGCGCGGACTGGGCGCAGCGCTCGGGATCGCGGCCGGCTGCCTGCTCTGGGGGGCGGTCGTGGCGACCGGGCTGGGGGCGCTGCTGGCGGCGTCGGACACGGTGTTCACCATCGTGAAGCTGCTCGGTGCCGCCTACCTCGTGTGGCAGGGCGTGCTGCTGCTGCGGAGCCGGGGCTTGCGAGCCGACGCGCCTGCGCTTGCGGCAAGTGGTGAGACCGTGGGCTCGGCCTTCGCCAAGGGTTTCCTGACCAATGCGCTCAATCCCAAGGTCGGCATCTTTTATCTGACCCTGCTGCCGCAGTTCGTGCCGGCAGGGGCAGGCATGGCTGGGTTCAGCTTCCTGCTCGCGGCGATCCATGTGGCGATGTCGGTGCTGTGGTTCGTGCTGCTGATTGCACTTGCACGGCGCTCGGTCCGCTTCCTGCAGAAGCCTGCCGTAGTTGCCGCGCTTGATCGGCTCGCCGGCGTCGTGTTCCTCGGCTTCGGGCTCAAGCTGGCGGTGTCTCAGCCAGGCTAGTGTTTCGTACCCCGTGCGCCAGGGCGCATGACGAAGTGCCTCAGGCCGAGAGTGTCCGATTTGCGCACTTGTTGGTGTGTAGCCCAAGGCATGGCCTCGGCGTTGAGCAAGCGCCCCACGCATCAAGGGAGGCAACTCGGCGTGCAGTGCTGCGGTCTTTCTACAGCCACTTCGCCTTGCGGAAGCGCCACCAGAGAAATGCGCTTGCGCTGGCGATGATGCCAAGGCCGAACAGGTAGCCGTATCTCCACTCAAGCTCGGGCATGTGGGCGAAGTTCATGCCCCAGATGCCGGCGAAGGCCGTGGCGACCGCGAAGATGCCGGCCCAGGCTGCGAGCCGCTTGCTGATCTCGGTCTGGTCGATCGTGACCATGGACAGGTTCACCTGGATTGCGGTGCCGATGGTCTCACGGATGCTTTCGAGCGAGGCGTTGATGCGGGCGAGGTGGTCGTACACGTCGCGGAAATAGTGCCGGCTCTTGGCGCAGACTTCGGGTACGCGCCCGCTGTGCAGCTTGCCGGCGGCTTCCAGCAGCGGCATCACCGCATGCTTGAGCATCGTGACCTTGCGCTTGAGCCGGTAAAGGCGCCGGATGTTGGAGCGGGCCGCGCCCTTGGTGAAGATCCGGTCCTCCAGTGTCTCGACCTCGGTCTCGAGCCTTTCGATGAGCGGGAAATAGCCGTCGACCACGGCGTCCATCAGCGCGTAAAGCACGTAGCCGGGGCCCTTGGCGAGCATCTTCGGCTCGCGCTCGCAGCGTGCCCGCACGCCGAGGAAGTCGCGCGCATGGTTGTTGCGCACCGAAAGGACGTAGTTGGCGCCGACGAAGACGTGCACCTCGCCGACCTCGAGCTTGCCTTCCTTCTCCTCGATCAGATGCATGACCGCGAATAGTTCGTCGTCGTACTCCTCGACCTTGGGGCGCTGGTGGCGGTGGTTTGCATCCTCGATGGCGAGCTCGTGCAGGCCGAACTCTTCCTTCATCCGCGCAAGCTCTTCCGGCGTGGCGTCCTTGAGCGCGACCCAGACAAAGGTGTCGCCCTGCTGGAGGGTTTCGCGGATGGCTTCGACCGGGATGTCGGCGAGCTTGTGGCCGCGCTGGTAGGCGGTACAGTTGATGAGCATCGAACGGGTGTGCGCGTGTGTCAGGCCGGGGCGGCGCACCCTGGTTGCGTGGCGCCCGTCAGTGGCGGGCAACTCTCCGGGAGAAAATGACCAGGGTGCTTGAGGTCCTGCAGGATCAGCATCTCGGCCTGGGAGGCCGTGACCGGGCGCGAGTACATGAAGCCTTGGACATGGCTTGTGCCGAGCGCGTGCAGGAGGGTTTCCTGCTCGACGCGCTCGACACCTTCGCAGATCACCTCGAGGTTGAGCTGCCGGGCGAGACTGAGGATGGTCTCGACGAAGCTGCGGTCGGTGGCGCGGGTGTCGATGTGCTCGATGAAGGAACGGTCGATCTTCAGCGCATCGATCGGCAGTCGGTGAAGGTAGGACAGCGAGGAATATCCGGTGCCGAAATCGTCGAGCAACAACTTCAAGCGCGAACGCTTGAGCGCAACGAAGAGTTCGATGGCACGCTCGGCGTCATCCATCATCGCGCTTTCGGTGATCTCCAGCTTCAGATGGCGCGGTGCGAGCCCGCTTTGGCGCAGACTCTGGCGGATGTCCTTGAGCAGGTCGGGATAGGCAATCTGGCGCGCGGCAAGGTTCACGCTGACGGTCAGCGCCGGGCGGCGAGGATGCGCGGTCTGCCAGCGCTTGAGGTCGGTACAGGCGCGCTCCAGGATCCAGCGCCCGATCGGTACGATGAGGCCGCTTTCCTCGGCCAGCGGGATGAAGCGGGCCGGCGCGATGAGGCCTCGTTCGGGGTGGTTCCAGCGTGCCAGGGCCTCGAAGCCCACCAGCCGCCGGTCTCTCACCCGTACGATGGGCTGGTAATACACCTCGATCTGGTTGCGCTCCAGGGCGCGTCGCAGATCGAGTTCGAGATCCAGCCGGTTGAACGCCTCTTCATGCAGCTTGCGATCGAAGATCACATGGGCGCCACCTCCTTGCGTCTTGGCGCGCTTGAGGGCCATGCCCGCGTCGCGCAGCATTGCATCGGCCTCCTCATACTCCGGTGCGGACAGGGTCATGCCCGCCGACAGGCTGGCGACGACCTCCTGCGCGTGGAGTTCGAAGGGCAGCGTGCACTGCGCTTGCAGGCGCTTGATCACGCGGATGGGCGAGGTCTCGTCGCGGATGTCCTCGAGCAGGACGCCGAACTCGTCGCCACCCAGCCGGGCCACCATGTCGGTGGGTCGAGTGGAGCGCCGCAGCAGGTTCGCGAGTTCGACCAGCAGCAGATCGCCGACGCGGTTGCCCAGGCTGTGATTGATGACGCTGAAGCGGTCGATGCCGCAATGGATGACGGCAAATCGGGAGTCGTTGTCCCGCCGGGCACGCTGGATGGCGTGCCCGATGCGATCGACGAAGAGCCCGCGGTTGGGAAGCCCTGTGAGGCCGTCGATCAACACCTCCGGCAGGCCGCCCGCATCGGTGCTCAGGCGCACGCCGGTTTCGTGCGCGGAGACATAGTAGAGACGGTGTTCGCGGTCGAGATTGACGCTCCAGGCGAGGCCGACGTAGTGGCCATCGGCGTGGCGGCAACGGCAGGAGAAACGCAGGGTGGTCTTCTTCTCGTCGAGTTGCGAGAGGCGGTCACGGACGCCGTTGCGGTCAGCGTCGTGGATGAGTGCGGCAAATGGGCGCCAGCGCAGGGCCGTCTGATCGATTCCGAGGACATCGTTCCAGGCCTCACTCATCATCTGAACGTTCCAGTCCTCGTCCAGGACCATCAGCAAGGTGCCGGGCAGGCGGAAGAAGGCGCTTTCTGTAGGGAAGGCTTGAGGTGGTTTGCGGTAGACCTTGATCATCGGGGGCGCACCGGTGCGCAACGAAACGGTAACGCCGCGATGTTAAGCGCTTCCCGCCGGGTCCGGCTAGCAAATGGTGTCAGAGAGCGTGGCTCTGGGAAGGGGGGGCGGGTCCGATGCGTGCCCTCATCCGCAGTGTCTGCCAGGCGCCAGACCGGCGCCTGCGCCCGGGCTATCCCGCCTTCACCGCATCCAGCAGGTCCTTCACCGCCTTCACCCGCTCCTTGAGGTTAGGCAGGCTGGCGCGACGCACCAGCTTTTCGGGGCCGGCCATCTTGGTGCTGCGGTCCTTCTGGATCAGGAAGATGACCTTGACCGGGTCGATCGGCGCGTCCTTGGCGAACTGCACGCTGATCTGCGCGTCCGAGGCGTCGAGCTTGTTCACCCCGTAGTCCTTCACCAGCATGCGCAGGCGGTGGGTTTCGATGAGTGCGGCGGTCTGCGGCGGCAGCTCGCCGAAGCGGTCGATGAGTTCCTCCTGCAGCGCACGCAGGTCTTCGTCCACCTCGCAGTTGGCCAGGCGCTTGTACAGCGTCAGGCGCTCCTGCACATCGGGGCAGTAGTCCGTGGGCAAGAGCGCCGGGGTGTGCAGGTTGATCTCGGACACCACCTCCAGCGGCTGCGACAGGTCGGGCTCCTTGCCGGCCTGCAGGTCCTTGACCGCGCGCTTGAGCATTTCGGTGTACAGGCTGAAGCCGACCTGCTGGATCTCACCCGACTGGTTCTCGCCCAGCACCTCGCCGGCGCCGCGGATCTCGAGGTCGTGCATCGCCAGGTAGAAGCCCGAGCCGAGGTCTTCCATCATCGCAATTGCTTCTAGCCTTTTCTGCGCCTGCGCGGTGGGCTTGGCGCCCGGCATGGTCAGCAGGTAGGCGTAAGCTTGGTGGTGGCTGCGGCCGACGCGGCCGCGCAGCTGGTGTAGCTGCGCCAGGCCGAAGCGGTCGGCGCGGTTGATGAGGATGGTGTTGGCGGTGGGAATGTTGATGCCGGTCTCGATGATGGTGGTGCACAGCAGCAGGTTGGCGCGCTGCTGGGTGAAGTCGCGCATCACGCGCTCGAGTTCGCGCTCGGGGAGCTGGCCGTGGCCGACGACGATGCGCGCCTCGGGCAGCAACTCCTCGAGGTCGTCCTTCATGTTGTCGATGGTGTCGACCTCGTTGTGCAGGAAGTACACCTGCCCGCCGCGCTTGAACTCGCGCAGCACCGCCTCGCGGATCACGCCGCGGGTCGACGGCTGCACGAAGGTCTTGATCGACAGGCGCTTCTGCGGCGGCGTGGCGATCACCGAGAACTCGCGCAGGCCCTCCATCGCCAGGCCCAGCGTGCGCGGGATCGGGGTGGCGGTGAGGGTCAGGATGTCGACCTCGGAGCGCAGCTGCTTCAAGGCCTCCTTCTGGCGCACGCCGAAGCGGTGCTCCTCGTCGATGATCACCAGTCCGAGGCGCTTGAAGAGGACGTCCTTCTGCAGCAGGCGGTGGGTCCCGATGATGATGTCGACCTTGCCTTCGGACAGTTGCTGCAGGGCTTCGGCCTGTTCCTTGGCGGACTTGAAGCGCGACAGCTCGGCGAGCTTGATCGGCCAGTCGGCGAAGCGGTCGGCGAAGGTCTGGTAGTGCTGCTCGGCGAGCAGCGTGGTCGGGCACAGCACCACCACCTGCTTGCCGTCGGCGACTGCGATGAAGGCGGCGCGCAACGCGACCTCGGTCTTGCCGAACCCGACGTCGCCGCACACCAGGCGGTCCATCGGGCGGCCGGACTTCATGTCGCTCACCACCGCGTCGATGGCCGACTGCTGGTCGGGTGTGGTCTCGAAGCCGAAGCCCTCGGCGAAGGCCTCCAGGTCGTGCTGCTTGAAGTCGAAGCGGTGGCCCGGGCGCGCGGCGCGCTGGGCGTAGAGCGCGAGCAGCTCGGCGGCGGTGTCGCGCACCTGCATCGCCGCCTTCTTCTTCGCCTTCTCCCACTGGCCCGAGCCGAGGCGGTGCAGGTCCACGGCCTCTGGGTCGGCGCCGGCGTAGCGGGTGATCACGTGCAGCTGCGACACCGGTACGTAGAGCTTGTCGCCGCCGTTGTACTCCAGGTGCAGGAACTCGGTGTCGCCCTCGCCCAGGTTCATGTGGATGAGGCCGAGGTAGCGGCCGATGCCGTGCGAGACGTGCACCACAGGGTCGCCGACCTTCAGCTCCGACAGGTCGCGCAGCCAGCCCTCCATGGTGGCGGCCTTGCGCGCGTCGCGGCGCACGCGGCTGCGCGCGGTGGCCGCGTAGAGCTCGGTCTCGGTCAGCACCGCGAGCTTGGCAGCCGGCAGCACGAAGCCGCGCGCGAGCGGCGCGACGCCGAGCGCGAGGCGGGCGTCGCCATCGAGGAAGGCGCCGAAATCGGTGCTGGCCTTGGGCTTGACGCCGTATTCGGCAAAGAACTCGGCCATGGTCTCGCGCCGGCCGGGCGAGTCCGATAGCAGCAGCACGCGGCCGTCGAAGCCGTCGAGGAAGGTCTTCAACCTGTGCAGCGGGTCGGTGGCCTTGCGCTCGACCGCGACCGCGGGCGGGGGCAGGGCGAGCGCATCGGGGGTTTCGGCGCTCGCCTCGGCACCGATGCTCAGGCGCGAAAGGTTCTTCAGCGCGACGAAGAACGCCTCGTCGGTGAGGAAGAGCTGCTCGGGCGCCAGCACGGGGCGGGTACGGTCGCCCTTCAGCAGGTCGTGGCGCGAGCGTGTGTCCTTCCAGAACTCGGCGATCGCCGCCGGTACGTCGCGGTGCAGCAGCACCGGTGTCTCGGCGGGCAGGTAGTCGAGCAGGGTCGCAGTCTCGTCGAAGAACAGCGGCAGGTAATACTCGATGCCGGCGGGCGCGATGCCGTTGGAGACGTCCTTGTAGATCGAGGCGCGCGTCGGGTCGCCCTCGAAGGTCTCGCGGAAGCGGCTGCGAAAGCGCGTGCGGCCCTTGTCGTCGAGCGGGAACTCGCGCGCCGGCAGCAGGCGGATCTCCTTGGTCGGGTAGACCGTGCGCTGGGTGTCGGGGTCGAAGGTCTTGATGCTCTCGACCTCGTCATCGAAGAGGTCGATGCGGAAGGGCAAGGGCGAGCCCATCGGGAAGAGGTCCACCAGCCCGCCGCGCACCGAGAACTCGCCCGGGCTCACCACCTGCGTCACGTGTGCATAGCCGGCGAGCGCCATCTGTGCCTTGAACTGCTCCACATCCAGCCGCTCGCCCTGCTTGAGGAAGAAGGTGTAGGCGGCCAGATAGTTCGGCGGCGCCATGCGGTAGAGCGCGGTTGAGGCCGGCACCAGCACGAGGTCGGTCTCGCCGCGGCTGATCGCGTAGAGCGTCGACAGGCGCTCGGAGATCAGGTCCTGGTGAGGGGAGAAGTTGTCATAGGGCAGGGTCTCCCAGTCGGGCAGCACGTGCGCGCGCAGGCCAGGGGCGACCCAGGCGATCTCGTCCTGCAGGCGCTGGGCGTCGAGCGGGTTGGCGGTGATCACTACCAACATGCGGCCGCGGCTGGCGAGCTGGGCGATCGCGAGCGCGTCGGCGGAGCCTGCGAGCGGAGCAAGGTCCAGGCGGGCGCCCGGCTTGGGCAGCTTGTCGGTGGCGAGGCGTGACAGGAGAGAGTCGAGGGTGTTGGGCATGAGGGCTGCGTCTAAAGCACGGCACGACGCCCGCGTAGGGCGCGGGGGTCGTGCGATCGGAATGCGCAATTATAGGAGAGCCACAGCTCGTTCATGCGCGATTGCGCGTCCCGCCCTCCACCTCACGCTCACCGCCTCACGCTCACGTTGACGTGAACGGCATGTAGACACACCATAGGTCCTCGCGCCAAGAAGGCTTTCATTCATCACAGGCTCAACGAGAGATTGCAATCATGACCACTCCGCTTCAGTCCGCCGTCGACCAGGTCATCGACAGCCGCCATTCCTGCCGCGCCTTCCTGCCGCGCACCGTTCCGAAAGAAACCATCGCCGAGATTCTTGCCGTGGCCTCGCGTGCGCCCTCGGGCACCAACATCCAGCCCTGGAAGGCCTGGGTGCTGACGGGCGACGCCAAGGCGAGGGTCACGGCCAGACTGCTCGCGGCCTTCGACGACCCTGAAGAGGCGGCCACCCACACCGATCCGTACCAGTACTACCCGAAGCAGTGGATCTCCCCCTACATCGACCGTCGGCGCAAGGTCGGCCTCGATCTGTATGGCTTGCTCGGGATCCAGAAGGGGGATGCGAAGCGGATGCACGAGCAGTTCGCGCGCAACTACAAGTTTTTCGATGCGCCGGTCGGGCTGATCTTCACGGTCGATCGTGTCATGGAACAGGGTTCCTGGCTCGACTACGGCATGTTCCTGCAGAACGTGATGCTGGCTGCCAAGGCGCGCGGCCTCGATACCTGCCCGCAGGCGGCGTTGATCCAGTTCCACCGCATCCTTCGCCCGGAACTCGGAATTCCCGACAACGAAACCCTGATCTGCGGGATGTCCCTGGGCTACGCGGACCCGGACGCGCCCGAGAACAGGCTCAGAACGGAGCGTGCGCCGCTCGACGAGTGGGTGGTGTTCCGCGACTGAGGTCCGGCTCAGTCCGGGGCGGCACCTTCCTCCGGAGGCAGGTGCTGCCGCAGCCAGGTCGCGGCTGCTCTCGCGGCAAACAGCTCCTGCTCGTGTGCATCTCGTGCCGGTGGAAGGGCGAGCCAGTGGTGGGCGCCCCTCATCAAAGGGTAGGCCGTTTCCAGGATGTTCGCCTCCGCGCTGCCGGGGCGGATGATCAGGCGCACGGGCGTGCGCACCGCGCGCAGGGGCTCTGCACCGGCCAGATCGGCGCGGCCATCCAGGCAGGCGATCGCGATGAAGGCGTCCGGGGCCCGCACCGCAGCGCGTACCGCGGCGGCGCAGCCTGTGCCGCTGGCGACCAGGCCGAACGGCAGGCCGACCAGGGGCGGCTGATGCGCAGCCCATTCGACCGCGGAGAGGATGCGATCGGTGAGGCGGGGAATGTTGTAGGAGGCATCCGCGTCGCGCATCGCCTCCTGCCGTGTGAGCAGATCCACCGTCATGGTGGCAAAACCCGCTGCCTGCAGCGCAAGTTCGAGCGGGCGCGGCGGCGCATCGGGCGAAGGGTGGCCGAGCGAATGGATGCACAGCGCGAGTCCGCGAACGTCCGGCGCATGGGCGAGCACGCCGTCGAGCCAGGCGCCGTTCGATGAAATGCTGACCGGGGTGTGGCGAAGTTTCACGAAAGCTGCCTGCCAGCGCTGGGCTGGCGGTGGATGGAGACGGGGATGCGGCGGGCGCCGAAGGCTTCGTCTATCGCTGCGCCGACCGGGCCGAACCGGCCTGCGAGCCGCTCGCCGCAGCGGGGGCAGGCGCCCTGCGCGTTCAGGCGGTAGCTGCGAATCTCGTACCAGTCGCGCACGATCACGGGCTCACCGCAGGCGGCACAGCGAGTGGTGTCGCCCTCCGTGTCATGGACGTTGCCGGTGTAGACATGGCGAAGGCCGGCATCGAGCGCGATCTGCCGCGCCCTGCGCAGGGTTGCGGGTGGCGTGGGGGGAAGGTCGACCATCTTGAAGTCGGGGTGGAAGGCGCTGAAGTGCAGTGGCACCTCGGCCCCGAGTTCGTCGTGCACCCATTTCGACAACGCCCGCAACTCGGTATCGGAATCGTTCTGTCCCGGAATCAGCAGGGTGGTCAGTTCCACCCACACGTCGGTCTCGTGACGCAGCCAGACCAGCGTGTCGAGCACCGGCTGCAGGTGCGCGCCGCACAGCTTCACGTAGAAGTCGTCGGTGAAGCCCTTGAGGTCGACGTTGGCTGCGTCCATACGCGAGAAAAAATCCTTGCGTGCGCATTCGCTGATGTAGCCTGCCGTCACGGCTACGGTCTGCAGCCCGACCGCATGGCAGGCGTCGGCTACATCCATGGCGTACTCGGCGAAGATCACCGGGTCGTTATAGGTAAAGGCGACGCTGTGGCAGCCCCAGTGAAGCGCGGTATCGACGATCTCCTGCGGTGAGGCCTGGTCCATCAGTGTGTCCATGTCGCGAGACTTGGAGATGTCCCAGTTCTGACAGAACTTGCACGCCAGGTTGCAGCCCGCCGTGCCGAAGGAGAAGACCTTGCTGCCGGGGTAGAAGTGGTTGAGCGGTTTCTTCTCGATCGGGTCGATGCAGAAGCCCGAGCTGCGGCCGTAGGTGGTGAGCAACATCACGTCACCTACGCGCATGCGCACGAAGCAGGCACCGCGCTGGCCGTCGTGCAGCTTGCACAGGCGCGGGCACAGGTCGCACTGGAAGCGGCCGTCGTCCAGACGTTGCCAGTAGCGCGCAGGAAAACGGCTGCCGATCACGTTGGCAGGCTCGGGCTGGGTGTTCATGAGGCCTCCTGTTCGGTCTCCTTCCATTTCTGTACGTGGTAGCGCGCGGCCATCAGCTCGACCACCTCGCGGTCCATCGGCAGGCCGGCCTTGTGCTTGAGCGCAGCGAGGAACTGGCGTGGCTCGGGCAGTTGATCCCACACCTGTGGCAGGAAGGTCGCGCTGCGGCAGCCGGAGAAGATGATCAGGCCGTCTTCGCCTGGGCGCAGTTGGGCGAGGAGTTCCTCTTCACCGAAGAAGTCGAGGAACTCCGGCTCGGACAGGACCGACACCTCGATCGTGATGGCGCTGAACTCGTCCGTGCCGAGCGGCCCGAAGCGCGTGTCTTCCATGGCGGCGGCCACCGCGTTGGCGATCACGTCCTCCCCCAGTTCGCGCGAGCGGCGCAGGCTGCCAATGCAGCCGCGCAGTTCGCCGTCCTTGAGCAGGGTGATGAAGGTGGCGCCTTTCTCGTGCAGGCGCGGATCTTCGGGGACTGCCGGCGCGGGACCAAGCCCCAGGCGGTGTGCGATGGCCGCGCGGGCAAGTCGCAGCAGGATGGAGCCGAAATCAGTGTCGGGCATGGCTGGGGGGTTCCAGTTCACAAAAGGCGATGCTGGTGTAGCCGACGACCTGGGAGCGGTCGCCGGCCGTGTCGCCGGAGTTGCGCAGGTCCAGCAGATGGGCCCGCAGGGGATGGCTGTGTGCTGCGAGCAGCAAGCCGTTGATCGGGGTGGCGCCGCAGGCCTGTTGGTGGTCGAGCCCGGGTCGTAGTGCCAGCACTTGCTCGACGGCGGCACGGTCGGATGCCTGCGCTTCGCGGTAGCCGAGATAGTGGGAGAGATCGGAGCTGATGAGGATCAGCGTCTCGGGACCGCCCCAAAGGCTGTCGAGCACGCTGGCGGTCGCCTCGGTGCTGGCGTCGCCCACCAGTACCGGAACAATCTCGAAGCGCTCGAGCACCATCTGCAGGAAGGGCAGCTGTACCTCGAGACAGTGCTCGAAGGCGTGCGGGCGGTCGTCCACGATCACGTCGCGCCGGGCTTGCAGCGCGAGCCATGCCTGGCGAGAGAGCGGCACTTCGCCGAGCGGGGTGGCGAATACCTGCGCGGCGGGCAGGGCGAAGCCTGGCACGGCCATGCGGTGCGTGGGGCCGAGCATGACGACGCGGCGGATACGCTCGCGCAACGGCGCGAGCAGCGCGTACGCGCTTGCTGCGACCGGGCCGGAATAGATGTAGCCCGCGTGCGGCACGATGATCGCCTTGGGTGCGCCGGGAGCGTCCAGCCCCACTGCAGTGTTGAGCAGTTCGGCGAGTTGGGTGCGCAGCACGCGTTCGTCACGGGGGTAGAACTGGCCGGCCACCGCCGGCGGCCGGATCGCTGCGAGCGCCATGATGGATCCTGCGGAAGGTTGCCTGAATGAAAACGGGGTGTTCGTGCCCATTATAGGCGCGCCGCGCGCGATCGCTCGCGTGCGCGGCTAGAATGCGCGCCATGCAGAATCATCGCCCCCGCCACTACGCCATTGTGCCTGCCGCCGGTAACGGTTCGCGCATGGGCTCGCCGCAGCCGAAGCAGTATCTCGAACTGCTCGGCCGCCCGCTCATCCATCACACCCTTTCGGTGCTGTGCGAGGCGCCGGAGATCGACGTGGTCTACGTCGTGCTCTCGGTCGATGACGCGCAATGGGCCCACTACGACTGGTCGGCGCTCGGATCCAAGCTCAGGCCGTTGTTCTGCGGCGGCGCCACGCGTGCCGACAGCGTGCTGGGCGGCTTGCGCGCGATTGCCGCCGAGGCCGCGCCGGGTGACTGGGTGCTGGTCCATGATGCGGCGCGCCCCTGCCTGGCCGCTTGGCATGTGGACAAGCTGATACGAGAACTCGCGCACGAGGACGTCGGCGGGCTGCTCGCCGTGCCGGTGGCCGATACGCTCAAGCGCGCCGATGCGCATCGGCACGTGCTCGAGACCGTGGCGCGCGACAGCCTGTGGCAGGCGCAGACGCCGCAGATGTTCCGCTATGTGATGCTGCGTCGGGCGCTGGAGGCGCACAAGGACGTGACCGACGAGGCGAGCGCGATCGAAGCTGCCGGCCTGCGCCCGCGCCTCGTCCAGGGCGATGCGACCAACCTGAAGGTGACTTATCCCCTCGACCTGCATCTGGCCGAGTGGATTCTCCAGAACCGAAGAGGCGATACCCCATGAATGTTCCATTCCGGGTCGGACAAGGTTTCGACGTGCATGCCTTGGTGCCGGGGCGCGCGCTGATCGTCGGCGGGGTGACCATCCCCTTCGAGCGTGGCCTGCTGGGCCACTCGGATGCGGACGTGCTGCTGCATGCGCTGACCGATGCCATTCTCGGCGCGGCCGGGCTGGGCGACATCGGGCGCCTGTTTCCGGACACCGATCCCGCGCATGCGGGTGCGGACAGCCGGGTGCTGCTGCGTGAGGCGTTTGCGCGCGTGCGCGATGCAGGCTGGAAGGTGGTCAACGTGGACGCCACGCTGATCTGCAAGGCCCCGCGCATCCTCCCCCATGCACCGGCCATGGTCGCGAACATCGCGGCCGACCTCGCCATGGATGCCGCAGCGATCAACATCAAGGGCAAGACCACCGAGAAGCTCGGTTTTACCGGGCGGGGCGAAGGCATCGCAGCCCAGGTGGTCGCCTTGCTTGCCCGCACGCAGGATGCCTGAGGGCGGCGCCGGCAAGGCGTCCCGGACCAGACGGGAGGCCGCGCCGGCAGCGCAGGCATCCGAGCGGGAGCGGCCGGGCGTCCGCCGTGTTTCCGTATGCCTGCGGCTTTTTCTCGCGCTGTGGCCCGCCGCCGCCACCGCCGCTGCGCTCTACGCACGCGGACGCGGCCTGCAGGAGGACTGCGGCGGACGGCTGATGCGCCGCGACACCCTGCATCTGACCCTGGCCTTCCTGGGCGACGTACCCGCGGATTCGGTCATGCGCATCGAGGCGGCGGTCTCGGGCGTGCGGGGAGAGTGCTTTGCGATCGAACTCGATTGCGTCGGAAGCTGGCACGGACATCGCGTACTGTGGACCGGCACGTCCCGCACACCCGCGGCGCTTGCGAAGCTGGCAGACGATCTCGCTGGCCGCCTGCGCGCCGCCGGCTTTTCCCTCGAGGCGCGCGGGTTCACGCCTCATGTGACGCTGGTCCGCAATGCCCGTCGCGCTCCGGTGACCGAAGTGGTGGCGGGCTTGCGCTGGCCGGTCGACAGTTTCGTGCTGGTGTCCTCCGAGCGGCTGCCCAGCGGGGCGCACTACCGCGTCCTGCAGCGCTGGCCGCTTTCCTCCTCCAGCGGCGGGGAGGCTTCGTCGGAGCAAGGTGTAAACGGGTGACGGGGCGCCCAGCGCCCCGTCCGGATCGGCCCGATCGGCCGGTGTCTCACGAGTGGAGACATGATCACCCTTCAGGTGTTGTTCACTTCAGTGAAGATTCAGCCTCTGCGCTACCTTCAAACACGTCCTCCTTTGCACCGGCCCGTGGCCTGCAGCATGTGGTCCATGAAGTTCGAAGCGTTCGCGAGTCCCTCCCTCACAGAAAAATGGTGGAACCAAGGTGCTTCCCGAGTTCTCCTTCGGGCGTCTTGGTGTAGTCCTTTTCGAAACGGTCGGTGACCATCTGCGCGGTCGGGCCGTCGAGGACGGCGTTGAGCAGCCCCATGAATGCGGGCGGTGCGATCAGGATGGCACGCTTGAATGCATTGGCGGTACGGCCGTCGTAGAGCGTTTGGGCAATCTCCTGTGCAAAGACCTTGGCCTCGTGCTGCTTGGGTAGCGTCTGCGGCTGCATCGAGCCGCCGCCTCCGTTACCGGCCATCGCGCCTGCGCGGTCCGAGACGAGATCGCCGTTTTTCTGCCTGCTTTCCGGGTGGATCAGTTCCTTCACCAGCTGCAACCCCTTGTTGGGGCCATGATTCGCATAGAGCTTCGCCAGGCTGGCGTTGGCAACCAGAATCCAGGTGATGGCCATAAGACCTCCTTCGTTGCTGAAAGACCGTTGCATTCGACCTCGGGTGCCGCCCGGGGACGAATACGGTTCAAGCTTAGGCCAGCGATGTCCGGTGTGCAAAGGCGAATTGTGACGAACCGGTGACGACGGTCGTCCGAGGTGTGCGCCGCGGGGGCTGGCCCTCAGAACACACCCATCGCCAGTCCTGCCGCCATCGCCTCGCCGAGCGCCTCGGCCTGCAGCAGATCCCCGGTGCTGACGCCCTTGCGCACGATCAGCGGCTCGGCGACCGTCTTCCAGCCATACCCCCGGGCGATCCGGTCGATCTCGCGCACGGCGCCGGTGCCGTCGTTGCCTGCGCTGACGAAAACCGCGTAAGGCAAGCCGGTGAGGCGGCCTTCGCAGGGGTAGTAGGTGCGGTCGAAGAAATCCTTGAGCGCGCCCGACATGTAGCCGAAGTTCTCCGGGGTTCCCAGGAGCAGGCCGTCGCACGCCAGCAGGTCGTCGGTGCCGGTGTCGAAGGCGCGCTTGAGCTGCGATTCACATTCCTCGACCCGTTGCGCACCACGCAGCACGGCCTCGGCGAGCCGACCAGTGTTGCCTGACTGAGTGTGATGGACGATCAGCAGGCGTTTGCGTGTAGGTTGGAAGCTCATGGGCGCGCGTGGTCCAAGGTGCGTGCTGCGGGATCGAGGCCGTACAAGAGCGCGAGCTGTGAATGGACCTGTGGGAAGCGGTCGCGGAGTACTTCCGGTGCTTCGAAGAAGACTTCGGACGCAACCGCGAAGAACTCGCCAGGGTCTTCCGCAGCATAGGGGTCGATGGCCGTGTCGACACCGCGTTCGACCTCGGCGCAGAACGCCTCGTAGGCGCTGGCGAAGGCGCTTGCCCAAGCCTTGCGGGCCATGCCGGGGCGCAGTCGGGGCAGGCCGTCGACGCCGCCGTTCTCCATGTCGAGCTTGTGCGCGAATTCGTGGATCACGACGTTCACGCCCTCCGGCCCGTCGTCCTCTTCGAACCAGGACAGCAGGACCGGGCCGCCCTCCCAGGCCTCCCCGAGCACCTCGTCGTCGTACTCGTGCAGTATGCCGGCTTCGTCCACCTCCTGGCGGGGGATCACGAAGTCGCCGGGATAGATGATCACGCCCACCCAGCCGTCGTAGGCCTGCAGTCCGATGTTGAGCACTGGCAGGCAGGCTTGCAGGGCAATCGACAGCAGCATGTCGTCTTTCAGCGCCAGACCTTGGGCGCCGTGAAACTCCTTGCGCTGGAGAAACTCGAGCGCCATCGTGCGCAAGCGTTCCCGCTCGTCCGCTGTCAGGCGGGCGAGGAAGGGCAGGCGGGCCTCGACCCGCGCCCATTGGTCGGAGCAGACCTCGGGCGGGGCAGGCCGCAAACCGAGCAGGGAGCGGAGCATCTTCAGCATCATGCGGGCGGGCCGTCGGCAGGCACGAATCCGGGAAAGGTTCCGAGTGGCTGACCGGTATGCTACCGCAGCGCTTCCGGATGCCCAATGTGGGATAATCGGCGCCATGGTTTCCGTGACGCATGCCATCGCCCAGGGCGATACCGCACCGCCCATTGACAAGCTCGCCGACGGCCTCGCGCCGATCGAGCGTGACCGCCTTGAATCCGCATTGGAGTGGATTGCCGAACTGTACGAGGGCAAGGTCCTCGGTACCGGCGAATCGACCTGGACGCATGCGATCGGGGCAGCCCTGATCGCCGCGTCGCTGCGCCTCGATGCGGAGACGCGGCTGGCGGCGCTGCTGTTTGCGGCATGGGATGAGCTCGATGAGCCCGCCGAGGAGATCGGCGGGCGCTTCGGCAGTGCGGTTGCCGATCTGGTGCGTGGCCTGCACCGGCTGAACGGCTTGCGTGTGCTGACCCGGCTCACGACCAATGCCACCGCACCCGAGATCCGCGCACAGACCGAAGTGCTGCGCAAGATGCTGCTGGCGATGGTCGAGGATATCCGCGTGGTGCTGGTTCGCCTGGCCTCGCGCACGCAGACGCTGCGCTTCCACACCGATCTGCCGGGGGACGCCCGGGTCGAGATTGCGCGTGAAAGCCTCGATATCTATGCGCCGCTCGCCAACCGGCTCGGGGTGTGGCAGCTCAAGTGGGAGCTCGAGGATCTGTCCTTCCGCTTCATCGAGCCAGAGACCTACAAGCGCATCGCGAAGATGCTCGACGAGCGCCGCATCGAGCGCGAGCAGTTCATCCAGGATGCGATCGAGCGCCTGCGCAGCGAGCTCGCCGGCGTCGGCATCCAGGCCGAGATCACCGGGCGCGCCAAACACATCTACAGCATCTACAACAAGATGCGGAAGAAGCGGCTCGATTTCTCGCAGGTGTTCGACATCCGTGCGCTGCGGGTGCTGGTGGACGACATCAAGGACTGCTACACGGTGCTGGGCATCGTGCATCAGATCTGGCAGCCGATCGCCAAGGAATTCGACGACTACATCACCAAGCCCAAGGGCAACAACTACCAGTCGCTGCATACCGCGGTGCTGGCGGGCGACGGTCGGGCGCTCGAGGTGCAGATCCGTACCTATGACATGCACCGTCATGCAGAGCTCGGTGTGGCCGCGCACTGGCGCTACAAGGAAGGTGCGAAGGAGGGGGGTGACTACGACGAGAAGATCGCCCTGCTGCGCAACCTGCTTTCGTGGCGCGACGAGGTCACGGACTCCGCGCACTGGATGGAGCAGTTCAAGCGTGCCTCGCTGGACGACACGCTGTACGTGCTGACCCCGCAGGGCAAGGTGATCGACATGCCGCGCGGCGCGACCCCGGTCGATTTCGCCTACCGGCTGCACACCGACCTCGGTCATCACTGTCGTGGCGCCAGGGTCGATGGCCACCTGGTGCCGCTGAACACGCAGCTCGAGAGCGGACAGACGGTCGAGATCGTCGCCGCCAAGGAAGGCGGCCCGTCGCGCGACTGGCTCGATGTGCGCCAGGCCTATGTCGCCACCTCGCGTGCGCGCAACAAGATCAAGCAGTATTTTGCCCAGCTCGACGAGGAAGAGCTGCTGTCGCGCGGGCGCAGCTTCGTGACCCGCGAGATGCAGCGCGACGGCCACGGACAGGCCAACATCGACGGCCTGGCCGAGCGCCTGGGCTTCAAGAACGCAGAGGCGCTGTATCTGGCCGCCGGACGTGGAGAGGTGGGCCCGAGGGCGGTGCAGACCGCGCTGCGCGAGGGCAGCGCACCCGAAACTCCGGCCGGGAACGAGCCGGAGTTCGTCGTCAGCCGCAGCCGTTCCGGCGACAACCAGGACAAGATCCTGATCGTGGGCGTGGGCAAGCTGATGACTTCGCTCTCGCGCTGCTGCAAGCCCGCGCCGCCGGATGCAATCGAAGGCTTCGTCACGCGCGGGCGTGGCATCTCCATCCACCGTGTCGATTGCGCCGACTTCCAGACACTCGCCCGCCAGCACCCGGAACGGGTGATTCCGGCCGAGTGGGGCGAGAAGGCGAACGACACCCGGACTGCGCTGTACCAGGTCGACATCAACGTGCAGGCGGGGGACCGTCAGGGCCTGCTGCGCGACATCTCCGAGGTGCTGTCGCGCGAGAAGCTGAACGTGATCGCCGTCAACACCCTGACCAAGAAGGGCACGGCCTACATGCGCTTCACCATGGAAGTGGGGGGCATCAAGCAGGCGCAGCGGGCGATCACGCTGATCCGCGAAGTGCCGGGGGTGATCGACGCGCAGCGCAAATGAGCCGCGCGCCCACCGGACTCGCTGTTGCGGCGGGCCCGGCCTGCGGTGCCGCGCTCAGCTGCTGGCGGCGAGTTCGTTGAGCAGGATCAGCTGCGCGGAGCGGCGCACGGTGCGCGCGTGCTTGCGCCGGTACTTGCCGTCCGGCAGCATCTCCCAGGCTTGGCAGTTGTCGCCGAGGTAGGGGCGCAGGCCTTCCTTCATCACGCGACGCTTCAGGCGCGGATCGAGCACCGGGAAGGCGATCTCGATGCGGCGGAAGAAGTTGCGGTCCATCCAGTCGGCGCTCGACAGATACATCAGATCCTTGCCGTCGGCATGGAAGTGGAAGATGCGGTGGTGTTCGAGGAAGCGGCCGACCACCGAGCGCACGCGAATGTTCTCCGACAGGCCCGGCACGCCTGGACGCAGCGCGCAAGGCCCGCGGATGATCAGGTCGATTTCCACGCCTGCCTGTGAGGCCTCGTACAGCGCTTCGATGGTTTCCGGCTCGAGCAGCGCGTTCATCTTGGCGATGACGCGCCCGCGCCGCCCCTCGCGCGCGATCTCCGCCTCGCGGCGGATCGCCTCCACCACCCTGGGCTGGAGCGCGAACGGCGCCTGCCAGAGGTGACGGAGTTCGCTCGCCCTGCCCAGTCCGGTGAGCTGCTTGAACACCGTCGCCACCTCGTCGCCGATTTCGGCGTTGCAGGTCATCAGGCCGAAGTCGGTGTAGAAGCGGGTCGTGCGCGGGTGGTAGTTGCCCGTGCCCATGTGCACATAGCGCCGCAGCCCGTCTTCCTCGCGGCGCACGACCATGAGCAGCTTGGCGTGGGTCTTGTAACCGAAGACGCCGTACACCACGTGCGCGCCGACCTCCTCGAGCCGGTTGGCGAGCGTGATGTTCGCCTCCTCGTCGAAGCGCGCCATGAGCTCAAGCACGACGGTGACTTCCTTGCCCTTCTGTGCGGCGCGCGCGAGGTGCTCCATCAGCACCGAGTCGGTGCCGGTGCGATACACCGTCATCTTGATCGCGAGCACCTGTGGGTCGTCTGCGGCGGTGCGCAGCAGGTCGATGACCGGTGCGAAGCTCTGGAAGGGGTGATGAAGCAGGATGTCGCCACTGCGGATGGCGGTGAAGATGTTGCGCCGCTTGTCGAGCGTCTTGGGCAGGCCCGGCACGAAGGGCGTGTATTTGAGGACGGGGCGATCCACCCAGTCCGGTACCTGGATCAGGCGCACGAGGTTCACAATGCCCGGGGTGCGGTACAGGTCGTCGGGGGTCAGATGGAAGTGCTGCAGCAGGAAGCTCGCCATCTCATCGGAGCAGTTGTCGGCGACCTCGAGCCGCACCGCATCACCGAAGTGGCGCTGCTGCAGTTCGCCCTTGAGCGATGCGCGTAGATCCTTGACCTCCTCCTCGTCCACGAAAAGGTCCGAGTTGCGGGTGACGCGGAACTGGTAGCAGCCGAGCACGCGCATGCCGGTGAAGAGCTCGCTGACGTGAGCATGCAGCACGGACGACAGGAAGACGAAGCAGTATTCCTGCTCGCAGAGTTCGCGGGGCAGGCGGATGACACGGGGCAGGGCGCGTGGTGCCTGCACGATGGCGGCGCCGGAGTCGCGCCCGAAGGCGTCGCGCCCCTCCAGTTCTACGGCGAAGTTCAGGCTCTTGTTGAGCACGCGCGGGAAGGGGTGGGCGGGGTCCAGTCCGATCGGCGTGAGCACCGGCATCACCTCGCGCATGAAGTAATCGCGGATCCACGCACGCTGTGCCTCCGACCACAGGCTGCGGCGGAGGAATACGACACCTTCCTGCTCCAGTGCGGGAAGGATGTCGTCATTCAGCATCTCGTACTGGTCGGAGATGATCTCATGCACCTCATCGGAAACGCGGGCGAGCAACTCGTTGGGGGTGATGCCGTCTTCGCCCGATTTCCGGCTGCCGACGCGGATCTGCTCCTTGATGCCCGAGACGCGAATCTCGAAGAATTCGTCGAGGTTGCTCGAAACGATGCAGACGAAACGCAGGCGCTCGAGTAGCGGCACGTCGGGGTCGGCAGCCTGCGCCAGAACCCGGCGCTGGAACTGCAGCAGCGACAGTTCGCGGTTGAGGAAGTGTTCGGCGGGGTGGGTAAGCGGCGTGTTTCGGACGATGTACATGGCGTTTTCCGGGGCGGTGCGTGCTTCGGGATTATGTGACACTTTCGTTGCATCTTCATGACGATGATTTCCGCTCCAGGCGAGATCGGGCGCGGCTTCGAAGAAGTTTTGCACGCAACGATCCAGCGGCCCGCGGTGATAGAATCCGGGCCTCGCGTCCCTGGGGACGCCTGCAGACGGGATAACGATGCGAGATCTGATTGCAGCGATCGATTTGGGTTCGAACAGCTTCCGCCTGCAGGTGGGGCGTATCGTCAACGACCAGATCTATCCGCTCGACGGGCTGAAGGAGGCCGTTCGCCTCGCCGCCGGTCTATCGCCCGACAAGAAGCTCGACCTTGCCTCGCAGCAGCGCGGCGTGCTTGCCCTGCAGCGCTTCCACGAGCGCCTGCGCGATTTCCCCCCCGGGCGCGTGCGTGCGGTGGCAACCAATACCCTGCGGGTGGCGAAGAACGCACCCGAGTTCCTGATCCGCGCCGAGGCGGCGCTCGGCTTCCCGATCGAGGTCATCGCCGGGCGCGAGGAGGCGCGGCTGATCTATGTCGGCGTTGCGCACACGCTGCCCGATCCGCACAAGCAGCAGCTGGTGGTCGACATCGGCGGCGGCTCGACCGAGTTCATCGTCGGCAAGAGCTTCGAGCCGCTGCTGCTGGAGTCGCGCTACATGGGCTGCGTCGGCTTCAGCCTCAGGTTTTTCCCCGATGGGCGCATCGACAAGCGCGGAATGAAGGAGGCGGAACTTGCGGCGCGGCGTGAACTGCAGACGATCTCTGCCGCCTATCGCGAAGCGGGCTGGGAGGAGGCCGTCGGTTCGAGCGGCACCGCCAAGGCGCTGGCCGAGATTCTGGAGCAGAACGGTTTGTCGTCCGGCGGGATCACGCGCGAGGGCCTCGAGAAGCTCAAGGCCCTGCTGTTGCGCGCGGGCAGCATCGACGCGCTCGATCTGGCCGGGCTCAAGGGCGACCGGTTGCCGGTGATCCTCGGCGGCTTCGCCATCATGAGCGCGGTGTTCAAGGAGTTCGCGCTCGAGCAGATGGTGTTCTCCGAAGGCGCCTTGCGCCTCGGCGTGCTTTACGACCTGCTCGGACGTTACCACCACCATGACCTTCGCGACGCGACGATCAGCGCCTTCGTGCGCCGCTATGGCGTCGATGTGCGGCAGGCGCAGCAGGTTGCAGACACCGCTTGTCATCTGCTTGCGCAGCTCGAGCCCGGAATGAGCGACCCGGAAGGGGACGACCAACGCTTCCTGCGCTGGGCGGCGATGGTGCACGAGATCGGCATTTCGGTTGCGCACTCCAGCTATCACAAGCACAGCGCCTACATCGTCGGCAATGCCGACATGCCGGGCTTCTCGCGCATGGACCAGGCGCGCCTGGCCCGGCTCGTGCTGGCGCATCGGGGCAAGCTGGAGCGCGTGGCCTCGGCGATCGATCCGGGCAGTGTGGACTGGCTGTTGATCGCCTGTCTGCGCCTCGCGGTGGTGATCCACCGGGCGCGCGACGCACGGGGCTTGCCGCCAGTGACCTTCTTGCGCGAGGGCAGGGGGTTCAGCCTGACCGCCGCGCCAGGCTGGCTGCAGAAACTTCCCCTGACCGCGGTGGCGCTGGAAGAGGAGCGCCGCCAGTGGCAGGGCGTAGGGCGCTCGCTCTACATCCGCGCACTGAGCCTGCGCACCCCGGTCGCCCCCTGAACGGCCGCGGGCACGCGCATGAACCGGGTGCTCGTGGTCGATGAGACGGGTGCCCGCCTCCGGGGCGACTGGACCCTGCGCGGCCTTGCGCCACATCTGCCTGCGCTGCGCCAGCGCCTGGCCTCCGTTCCTCGAGGCACGGCCTGGTCCTTGCTGGAGCTTGCACGCCTGGACAGCTTCGGTGCCACGCTGATCTGGCAGGCTTGGGGGCGCGCCTGGCCTGCGCGCCTGCAGGCGAGTGAGGCTCAGCGCACGATCATCGCTCGCATCGCGCAGGCGGATGCACACCCTCTACCCGTGGCGAGGCGAGGCGGTCCCGTAGAGGCGATACGCCTGCTCGGGGAGACGCTGATCGCATTCCTCGCGCACCTGCGTGCATTCCTAGCACTGCTCGGGACGCTGTTTCTCGATTTGCTGCATCTGCTGCAACACCCACGCCAGTGGCCGCTGCTGGAGATCTCGGCGACGGTGCACAAGGTCGGCGTGAAAGCGATGCCGGTGTCCGCGCTGGTGGGCTTCCTGATCGGGGTAGTGCTGTCCTACCTGTCCTCGCTGCAACTCAGGACCTTCGGTGCAGATGCCTTCATCGTGGATATCCTCGGGATGGGTATCATCCGTGAGCTTGGACCGGTGCTGGTGTCCGTGCTCGTGGCCGGGCGCTCCGGCTCCGCGATGACGGCCCAACTCGGTGTGATGCGGGTGACGGAGGAGATCGACGCGCTTGCCGCGATGGGCGTGTCGCGCTCGCTGCGGTTGGTGCTGCCAAAGGTGCTCGGGCTCACCCTCGCCATGCCGCTGCTGGTGTTGTGGACCTCGGCCATGGCCTTGCTGGGCGGCTGGGTGTCCGCATGGGTTGAGCTTGACCTCAGTTTCCAGTATTTCGTCACCGCGCTGCCCGATGCGGTGCCGGTGGCGAACCTGTACATCGGGTTGGCGAAGGGCGCGGTGTTCGGGCTGCTGATCGCGCTCATCGCCTGCCACTTCGGCCTGCGCGTGCAGCCCAACACCGAAAGCCTGTCTTCGCACACCACGGCCTCGGTGGTGTCGGCGATCACGGTGGTGATCCTGGTCGATGCCGTGTTCGCGATCGCCACCCGGTCGATCGGCCTTCCGGTATGAGGGCGGCAATGAGCGAGCGGGTCGTATCCCTGCGCGGCATCCTTACCCGCTTCGGGCGCAACGTGGTGCACGAGGCCCTGGACCTCGACATCCGACGTGGCGAGATCGTTGCGCTGGTCGGCGGGTCGGGTAGCGGCAAGACCACGCTGCTGCGCCACATCATCGGGCTCACCCGGCCCCAATCGGGCGAGGTCGAACTGTTCGGCGAACCCCTGCACGCGGGCAGCGAGGCCGAACGCCTGGCACGGCGCCAGCGCTTCGGTGTGCTCTTTCAGCAGGGGGCGCTGTTCTCGGCCTTCACGGTGTTCGAGAACATTGCCTTTCCCCTGCGTGAACTTGGTATGGTCAGTGAGGCCGAAATCCGCGATCTGGTCGCGCTCAAGCTTGCGATGGTGGAGATGGAGCCCGAGCACGCCCTGCTGATGCCAGCCGAACTCTCCGGCGGCATGGTCAAGCGCACCGCGCTGGCACGGGCGCTGGCGCTGGAGCCGGAGCTGCTGTTGCTCGACGAACCCACGGCCGGGCTCGATCCCGATCGCAGTGTGGCCTTCGTGCGCCTGATCCGCTCGCTGCATGCGGAGCTGGGGCTGACCGTGGTGCTGGTCACACACGACCTCGACACCCTGGCCGCCATGGCGACCCGGGTCGCCGTGCTGGCCGAGCGCCGCATCGTGAGCTTTGCCACGCTGGAAGAGACGTTGAAGGTGGATCATCCTTTCGTGCAGCGCTTCTTCCTGGGCGAGAATGGACGCCGGGCGCTGGAGCGCGTCAGGGGAGTGCATTGAGATGGAAAACCGGGCATACGCCTTCGCTGCCGGTCTGTTTGCCCTCGTGCTGGGGGCAGGGGTGGTGTTCGCGGTGTGGTGGTTCTCCCAGGAACGGGAGGCGACGCGGGAGTTCGTGCTCGTGGCGCGAGGGGACATCAACGGGCTGGCCGAGCAGTCGCGGGTGCGCTTTCGCGGTCTTGCGGTCGGCAATGTGCGCGCCATCCACATCGACCCGGAGGATCCAGGCAATCTGATCATCCGTGTGCGCGTGCGCGCAGACGTCCCCGTCACCCGCGGCACCACGGCCTCGCTCGGCACCATGGGGGTGACCGGCCTGGCCTTCGTCCAGCTCGATGATCGGGGGGACGATCCGCGGCCGCTCGCTGAAGGAGAGGGTGCGGATGCCCGCATTACCCTGCGCCCCGGTCTGGTCGACGTGCTCGGGGTGCGCGCGATCGCCGCCCTGGAGCAGATGCAGACGCTGGGCGAACGCATCAATGCGCTGCTGGACGACGAGAACAGCGCGCGCCTGCGCAATACCTTGGCGAGGCTCGAATCGGCTGCAGTTGGCCTCGATCGTAGTGTCGGCGAACTGCCGGAGACGCTCGCCTCCCTGCGGCGCGTGCTGAGCGAGGACAACGTCGCCCGGCTTTCATCGCTGCTGTTGCGGGCGGATGCTGCGGCCGCAGAGGTGAGTCCGGCGCTGGCCGACCTGCGCCGCCTGATGCAGCGCCTCGAGGTGGTTTCCTCCAGTCTGGACGAGGCCGCCACCTCGACTGCGCAGGGGCTGGCGGGTGAGACGCTGCCGCAGTTGAACACCTTGCTCCGTGAGCTCGTGGGCACTGCGCATCGGCTCGGGCGTTTTGCCGAGGAGATCGAAACCTCCCCGCAGATCCTGCTCACTGGCCGTGCTGCGGCCTTGCCGGGGCCGGGCGAGCCGGGGTTCGAAGGACGGTGATGATGTCAGTCTGCGTGCCTTCGTGTTCCGACCGAATTGCTATCAGGAACGCATGATGAATCTTCCCGCTCCGCTGGCTCGCACCCTGCTGATCGCGCTCTTCGCCTGGCTGCTCGGTGCCTGTTCCGCAATCGTGCCCAAGCCGGCAGTCATGGCGCAGTACGATCTCGGACCTTTCGCCCCGCGCGGTCTGGATGAGGCGTTTGCGCCCGTCCGGATCGAGGTGACGGCGGCGCCCTGGCTTGCGTCGTCTGCCATGCAGTACCGGCTCGATGCCTCCGATCCGGCCCAACGGCGGGTTTATGTGCATAGCCGCTGGGTGTCTTCGCCGCCGGCGATGCTGCGCCAGGCGCTTGCCCGCAGCCTGGGCTCGGTCGAGGGCCAAGGCGGGTGTCGCTTGCGCATTGAACTCGATGAGTTCATCCAGCGCTTCGACGATGCAGGCATGAGCCGGGCGGAGGTCCTTGTGCGCGCCAGTCTGCTGCCCGCGCGCGGTGATCGTATCCTCGCCGTGCGTGCCTTCGCGCTTGCGGCGCCCGCACCGAGCGCGGATGCAGCAGGGGGCGTACTGGCGCACCGTGAGGCGGTGGGTGGGCTCGTGCAGCGGCTTGAGGAGTGGATGCAGACCCTGGCGAGCGACATGACAGGCGGCACAGGATGCGGGGGGCTGGTGCAGCGGAGCGATTGACGTTAACGTTAACCTGCATCGGGGCGAAGGCTCCGGCACCTACAATTCCCGGAGGAGACCCATCATGACCGCACACGAAGAGCGTCCGAACGAACCCATCCTGCTGCGCCGCGACGAAGGTGGCATTGCTACGCTCACACTGAACCGGCCGCAGCAGTTCAACTCGCTGTCGATGGCGATGCTTGAAGCGCTGATTGGCGCCATCGACGACATCGCGCGGGACGAGAGCGTGCGTGCGGTCGTGATCGCGGGCGAGGGCAAGGCCTTCTGCGCCGGCCACGACCTCAAGGAAATGCGCTCGAGCCACGCGCTCGCCTTCCACCAGCAACTCTTCCGCCTGTGCGGCAGATTCATGATGAAGCTGACCGAGATACCGCAGCCGGTGATCGCCCGGGTGCACAGCATCGCCACCGCGGCTGGCTGCCAGCTGGTGTCGATGTGCGATCTGGCGGTGGCGTCCGAGAATGCGCGCTTCGCGGTGTCCGGAATCAACGTGGGCCTGTTCTGCGCTACGCCCAGCGTTGGCCTGTCGCGTAACGTCGGGCGCAAGGAGGCCTTCGAGATGCTCGTCACCGGCGACTTCATCGATGCTCGCGAGGCGCAGCGCCGTGGGCTGGTGAACCGTGTGGTGCCGCCCGATGAGCTCGATGCCGAGGTCGAGCGGCTGTGCGCGTCCATCCTCGCCAAGTCGCCGCTGGCGATCCGCATGGGCAAGCAGATGTTCTACAAGCAGCTCGAGATGGGACTCGATGCAGCCTATCAGCTCGCTTCCGAAACCATGGCGTGCAACATGATGTGCGAGGATGCGGGCGAGGGGATCGACGCCTTCGTGGCGAAGCGCAAACCCGAATTCCGTGGGCGCTGAAGGCGCAGCGTCGCGCAAGGGCCAGCCCGCTCCGGAGGGGGCAGTCGATGCTGATCGATTCGCACATCCACCTTGATGCTGCCGAGTTCGACCCGGACCGCACCGTGCTCATCGAGCGTGCGCGTGCGGTCGGGGTGCGCGGCTTCGTGGTGCCCGGCGTGGCGCGGGAAGGTTTCGCCGGGTTGCTGTCCCTGGCCGCCGCCCGCCGGGATGTGTGTGTCGCGCTCGGGATCCACCCTCTGTACGTGATGCGGGCCGCGATGGAAGACCTGGAGATCCTCGACGCCCATCTGGCGGCCGGCGAGGCGCATGCGGTGGGGGAGATCGGTCTCGATCACTTCGTCGCCGATGTCGACCCGGTGCGCCAGCTGGAATTCTTTCGTGCGCAGCTGCGTCTTGCACGCAGGCACGGACTGCCGGTGATCCTGCATGTGCGGCGGGCGGTGGACCCGATTCTGCGCGAGCTGCGCCGTGCGGGCATCTGCGGCGGCATCGCGCACGCCTTCAACGGCAGCCGGCAGCAGGCGGAGATCTTCATTTCGCTGGGCTTCAAGCTCGGTTTCGGCGGGGCGATGAGCTATGAGGGCTCCAGCCGGATTCGCACGCTGGCGCGCACGCTGCCCTTGTCCTCGATCGTGCTCGAGACCGATGCGCCCGATATTCCGCCAGCGTGGGCGCCTGGCAAGCGCAATCTGCCGGAAAACCTTGCCCGCTATGCACAGGTGCTCGCCGGGCTGCGGGACATCACGGAGGAGGAGGTAGTCGAGACCACCGGGCGCAACGTGCAGGAGACGCTGGGTGGCTGGCGCCCGCGCTGAGTCAACCCGTCTGGCGACAGGCGCTGGAGCGTGCGATGAGGTCGGCGATGTCGCGCTTGAGCCGCCCGACGTCGCTGTCGAATTTGTCGTAGATCATCAGCGAAACGCCGAACACATAGGCGTAGAGCAGCATGCAGCGGCTGGAGGCTTCTTCCATCGGCACCCCGCAGGCGAGGAAGAGGTCGCGCGCGCAGCGCAGGCGCACGTCGTCCACCTCGGCCACGATCGCCCCGGCTTCGGCGTCCCTGCGCGCCCAGTCACGGACAGCGAGTTCGATCATCATGCCGCGCCGGCTGCGGCTGGCGCTATACACGTCGATCACGTGGTAGATCTGCTCCAGCTCGCGACCAGGCTGCGCACGTGTCTGCTTGATGATGTCGCGGATGCGCCCGTCCTTCCAGTGCGTGAGTACGGCCATCAGCAGGTCGCGGCGGTCGGTGAAGTGCCAGTAGAAGCTGCCTTTGGTGACTTTCAGCCGTTTTGCCAGCACCTCCACGCGCAGGCCGGCGATGCCTTCCTCGGCGAGCACTTCGGTCGCGCCCGCGATCCACGCGTCGCGGTCGAGCTGGGTACGGGGTTTCTTGGCGCTTGTTTCCATACGCCGTAGTATTGACGATTCCGGGGCCATACGCTACCGTATGCGCGATACTTTTCCGTATGGCGATGTTGCCCTGCAGCAGTGCCATCGGTGGAGCGCGGTGACATAATCGATTCGTCCGGTCAGCAGAGCCGGTGTCCAGTCAGTAATCAGAGAGGAGTGCGGCAGAGTGAAAGTTCTCGTACCCGTCAAGCGTGTCGTGGATTACAACGTCAAGGTGCGCGTCAAGGCCGATGGCAGTGGCGTGGATCTGGCCAATGTGAAGATGAGCATGAACCCCTTCGACGAAATTGCCGTCGAGGAGGCCGTGCGCCTGAAGGAGGCCGGTGTCGCCACCGAGGTCGTGGCGGTCAGCTGCGGCGTGGGCGCCTGCCAGGAGACGCTGCGCGCGGCGATGGCCATCGGTGCCGATCGCGGCATCCTGGTCGAGACCGAGGTCGAGCTGCAGCCGCTGGCGGTCGCCAAGCTGTTGAAGGCGGTGTGCGACAAGGAGCAGCCGAGCCTGGTCGTGTGCGGCAAGCAGGCCATCGACGACGATGCCAACCAGACCGGTCAGATGCTGGCGGCGCTGGCGGGCTGGCCGCAGGCCACCTTTGCTTCGAAGGTCGCGATCGCCGACGGCAAGGCCTCGGTGACGCGCGAGATCGACGGCGGCCTGGAGACCTTGTCGGTCAAGCTGCCGGCGGTGGTGACCACCGATCTGCGTCTGAACGAGCCGCGCTACGCCACGCTGCCCAACATCATGAAGGCGAAGAAGAAGCCGCTGGAGACCGTCAAGCCCGAGGGTCTGGGCGTGGATGTGGCGCCCCGGCTGAGCACGCTGAAGGTGTCCGAGCCGCCCAAGCGCAGCGCGGGCGAACGCGTGGCGGACGTCGCGCAGCTGGTCGACAAACTCAAGAACGTTGCGAAGGTGATCTGAACATGACCATTCTCGTCATTGCCGAACACGACAACCAATCGATCAAGGCGGCCACCCTCAACACCGTGACCGCGGCCTCCCGGCTGGGGGGCGACCTTCACGTGCTGGTGGCCGGTGCGGGCTGCAGCGCGGCGGCCGAAGCCGCGGCCAAGATCGCCGGTGTGGCCAAGGTGCTGGTGTGCGATGCGCCGCAGTACGAAGCGCAGACGGCCGAGAACGTGGCCGAGCTGGTGAAGGGCCTCGCCGCCGGCTACAGCCATGTCCTCGCCCCGGCCACGCCGGCGGGCAAGAACATGCTGCCGCGCGTGGCTGCGCTGCTCGATGTGGCGCAGATCAGCGACATCGTCGCGGTGGAGTCTGCCGACACCTTCGTGCGCCCGATCTATGCCGGCAATGCGCTGGCCACGGTCAAGAGCGCCGATGCGGTCAAGGTCATCACCGTGCGCACCACCGCCTTCGACGCGGCGGGCGACGGCAATGCCGCGCCGGTCGAGGCCGTCGCCGCTGCGGCGGACCTGGGCGTGACCGCGCTTGTGGGGCGCGAGATCGTCAAGAGCGCGCGCCCGGAGCTGGGGGCGGCCAAGGTCATCGTATCGGGTGGTCGCGGCCTGGGCAGTGGTGAGAACTACCACCAGCTGCTCGAGCCGCTGGCGGACAAGCTCGGCGCGGCACTGGGCGCGAGCCGTGCGGCGGTCGATGCGGGCTACTGCCCGAACGACTACCAGGTCGGGCAGACCGGCAAGATCGTGGCGCCCCAGCTCTACATCGCGGTGGGCATCTCGGGCGCGATCCAGCACCTGGCCGGCATGAAGGACTCCAAGGTGATCGTCGCGATCAACAAGGATCCGGACGCGCCGATCTTCCAGGTAGCCGATTACGGTCTGGTAGGCGACCTGTTCCAGGTGGTGCCGGAACTGACCGGCGCGCTCTGAGCGGGTCCGCAGGGCAATCAGCATGGACCTCCCGGCCTCCCTCTATCCGGCGGCGTGGCAGGGGGGGCTGCTGATTGTCGCGATGCTCGGTCTGTACCTGACCGCGCGTCGTGCGCCATGGAGCAGGCTGGGCGAAGCCACGAAGCTGCATCTGGTGCTGGGCTTCGCGGTGGCGCTGACATTGGTGTGGAGCATGAAGGCAGGGGTTCAGCCGGGGCTGAACCTGCACCTGCTCGGCGCCATGGCGGCAACCCTGGTCCTGGGCGCGTGGCTTGCCGTCGTGAGCATGAGCCTGGCGCTGCTGGGGGTGCTCGCCAACGGGGGCATCGGGCTTGCGGACTGGCCGGTGAATTTCGTGCTGATGGCGCTGCTGCCCGTGCTCATCGCGAATGGGATCCGGCGCCTGGCCGAACGGGTGCTGCCCGCGCATTTCTTCATCTTCGTGTTCGTGGTCGGCTTCGCCGGCGCTGCGTTGACGGTGATGCTGCAGGGTGGGATCGCTGCGGCCTCGCTCGCCCTTGCAGGCGCGTACCCGGCGGGATTCCTGCTCGAAGAGTATCTGCCCTTCTTCCTGCTGCTCGGGTTTTCCGAGGGCTGGATCAGCGGCGCGGTGATCACGCTGATGGTGGTGTATCGGCCGGACTGGGTCGCTGCGTTCGACGATCGACGCTATCTGCTCAACAAGTAAGGCTTTCTAAACAATTTCGGAGCGCCAAAAAATCATGAGTCAATATAACGCCCCCATCCGCGACATGCAGTTCGTCATGCAAGAGCTTGCCGGACTGGACGAAGTGGTGAAGCTGCCGGGTAACGAGGAAGTCTCGGCAGATCTGGTCGATGCGATCCTCGAAGAGGCCGACAAGTTCGCCAGCGGCGTGCTGGCGCCCCTGAACTGGACGGGTGACCAGGAAGGCGCGAAGTGGAACGACGGCGAAGTGGCCACTGCACCGGGCTGGAAGGACGCCTACAAGCAGTTTGCCGAATCCGGCTGGACTGCGCTTGCCTGCGAGCCCGAGTACGGCGGTCAGGGCCTGCCGAAGTTGCTCGCCACGGCGGTCATGGAGATGTGGAAGTCGGCCAACATGGCCTTCTCGCTGTGCCCGATGCTTACCAACGGTGCGATCGAAGCACTGATGCTGCGCGGCAATGTCGAGCAGAAGAACATGTACCTGCCGAAGATGATCTCGGGTGAGTGGACCGGCACGATGAACCTGACCGAGCCCAACGCAGGCTCGGATCTTGCTGCGGTACGCACCCGCGCCGAGCCGCAGGGGGATGGCACCTACAAGATCTTCGGGCAGAAGATCTTCATCACCTACGGCGAGCACGACCTCACCGACAACATCATTCACCTCGTGCTGGCGCGGTTGCCGGACGCCCCCGAGGGCGTCAAGGGCATCTCGCTGTTCGTGGTGCCCAAGTTCATGGTGAACGCCGATGGGCTCCTGGGCGCCCGTAACGACGTGCACTGCGTGTCGATCGAGCACAAACTCGGCATTCACGCCAGCCCGACCGCGGTGCTCGCGTTCGGTGACAACGGTGGCGCGATCGGCACCCTGGTGGGTGAGCCGAACCGCGGCCTCGAGTACATGTTCATCATGATGAACGAAGCCCGCTTCGCGGTCGGCATGGAAGGTCTTGCACTCTCCGAGCGCGCCTACCAGCATGCGCTGCAGTACGCAAAGGAGCGCATCCAGGGAACCGAGGCCGGCGTGCGCGGTGGCCCCAAGGTCAGCATCCTCCACCACGCCGACGTCCGCCGCCTGCTCATGAACATGAAGAGCCGGACCGAGGCCATGCGTGCGCTCGCGTACGTGGTCGGCGCCGCAACCGATAAGGCACACAGCCACCCGGACGAAGCGGTGCGTGTCCAGAGCCAGGCTTTCGTTGATCTGATGATTCCGGTGGTGAAGGGCTGGTGCACCGAAAATTCGATCGACGTCACTTCGGACGGCGTGCAGGTTCATGGCGGGATGGGCTTCATCGAGGAAACCGGAGCGGCCCAGTTTTTCCGCGACTCCCGCATCACCACCATCTACGAAGGCACGACCGCGATCCAGGCCAATGACCTGATCGGACGAAAGATCGCTCGCGAGAACGGCGCCACCGTCGGAGCCGTGGTGCAGATGATGCGCGCCGTGGAAGCCGAACTCGAGGGCGTTCAGGATGCGTCCTTCGCCGCCATCGCGCGCTCGCTCAAGACGGGCATCTCCGCGGTAGAAGAGGCGGTGGCCTACATCCTTGCAACCTACGCCAAGGACATCAAGGCCGCTTCGGTCGGCTCGGTGCCGTTCCTGAAGCTGCTCGGTATCGTCACCGGCGGCTGGCAGATGGCCCGCGCTGCGCTGGTCGCCAAGCGCAAGCTCGAAGCGGGTGAGGGCGATGCGGGCTTCTACACGGCCAAGATCGTCACCGCACGCTTCTATGCGGATCATGTGCTGTCGCAGGCTTCGGGCCTGGCCTACACGGTGGTGAATGGTGCTGCAGGCGCGCTCGAGTTGAGCGAAGAACAGTTCTGATCCGCAGGGCCCCGGTCCTACCGGGGCCTTCGGTCGGATCGCTACCTGCAGAAGGGGCAAAAGGAAACGCCCGTCCGGCATGTACCGGGCGGGCGTTTCCTTTCCTGACCTAGGGGCAGGTTTCCCCGCCCCACAGCGTCATCTGCCAGCCCCGAAAGGGGCTGCCAGCGTACTTACTCGACCTTCGCCTTCTCGCGCAGTTCGAGAACGTGGCGCTCGACTTTCTGCTGTTGGAGGCGCTGCTCGAGTTGGGCCTTCACTTCCTCGAAGGGAGGCGCCTGTACGTCGCGGACGTCGTCGAGCTGAATCACGTGGTAGCCGAAGTCGCTCTTGACCGGAGTGCTGGTGTACTTGCCCTTCTCCAGCTTGACCATGGCTTCGGAGAACGGCTGCACGTACATGCCGGGGTTGCTCCAGCCCAGGTCGCCGCCGCGCTCACGCGAACCGGGGTCGCGCGAATCCTTGGCGACTTCCTCAAACGGCGTGCCGTTCTGCAGGCGGGCGATGATGGCCTTGGCTTCGTTCTCGGTTTCGACCAGGACGTGGCGCGGCTTATATTCCTTGTCGCCCATGCGGCCCTTGATCGCCTCGTATTCCTTCTTCAGGTCGGCTTCGCTGACCGGGTTGGTGCGCACGTATTCCTGCAGGTATGCGCGGATCAGGATGGCCTGGCGTGCCAACTCCATCTGCGCATTCACGTCTGCCTTCTTGTCCAGACCCTTTTTGCCCGCTTCCTGGCTCAGTACCTCGCGGCGGATGAGTTCCTCGCGCACCGCATTGCGGAGCTGCTCTCCCTCGGGAGCGCCCTGGGCACGCTGTTCGGCGAGCATGGCCTCAGCGCGGGCAGCGGGGATCATGGCCCCGTTCACCTTGGCGACAGAGTCGGCAGCGACGGCGGGAAGGGCGAGGAAGCCGGCGAGCAGGGTGATGGCGAGACGGCTCGGAAAATGTTTCATGGAGATTCCTTCAGTTTGCTTGTGAGTTGGCCTCGGTGGCCGAAAGCGCGCGAATGGCGAGGGCATGGACATCCCTCTTCATCATGTCGCCAAGCGCGTCGTAGATCATACGCTGTCGGAGCACTCTGCTACAGCCTTCGAATGCTTCCGACACGATGAAAACCCGGTAATGCCCACCTCCGTCGCGCGCGCCAGCGTGCCCGGCGTGGAGGGCGCTGTCATCCAGGATCTCGAGCTGCTGCGGCGACAACCGCTCGGCCAGGATCGTGTGGATGCGCGCAGCGGTCTCCGCGCTCATGGGAGGACCTTGCGGAAGGGGTGCACGCGCGTACGTGCGAATACGCCCTCGCGTACGTAGGGGTCTTCGGCGAGCCAGGCTTCGGCGCTGGCGAGCGAGTCGAACTCCGCCACGACCAGGCTGCCGGCAAATCCGGCCGGGCCTGGGTCGGGGCTGTCGATCGCCGGCATCGGGCCGGCCAGCAGCAGGCGGCCCGCGTCGCGCAGCGCTTCGAGCCTGGCGAGGTGCTCGGGGCGAACCGCCAAGCGTGTCTCCAGCGCCCCGGGCGCCTCCTCTCCGATCAGAGCGTAGTACATCAGTTGGTTTCCTCTTCCATGTAGCGGGACAGATAAAAGCCCTGGCCGAGCACGAAGGCAAGCATCAGCCCCATGCCGCCGAACATCTTGAAATTGACCCAGGTTTCCTCACTGAAACTGTAGGCGACATACAGGTTCAGCAGGCCCATCGCGATGAAGAAACCGGCCCAGGCGAGATTCAGGCGTCCCCAGATTTCATCGGGCAGCTTGATCTGCGCTTCGAGCATCTTGCGGATGAGGTTGCGCTGCAGCAGCGTGGCCGAGCCGAGTAGCACCGTGCCGAACATCCAGTACAGGGCGGTCGGCTTCCACTTGATGAAGGTCGGGTTGTGGAAGAACAGCGTCGCACCGCCGAAGACGACGATGATCGCGAGGCTGACCCAGAGCATGGTGTCGACCTTGCGGTGCTTGAGCCAAACGATCGCGATCTGCAGGAAGGTGGCGAGGATGGCCACGAAGGTTGCAATGAGGATCGGTGCCTGGGTGGGGGCGATGCCGTCGCCAAGCCAGCCGCTCGCGATGGCGTGGGTGGCTTCGGGGTTTGCGCCACCGATTTTGTAGGCGGCGAAGAAGAGGATGACCGGTAGCAGGTCGAAGAGGAATTTCATGATTTCTGACGATCGCCGTTCGTGACAGGGTGCATTCTATCGTGTTCCCCGACGCTCTCCGGCAGCGGCAGGCACAGGACGGCGCGCAGGCCGCCCCCCGGGCGCGCCAGCAGGTCGAGCCGCCCGCGGTGGGCACGCATCACCCGGTCCACGATGGCCAGCCCCAAACCGGCGCCCTTGGTGTTCGAGCGCGCCTGTTCGAGCCGGGTGAAGGGTTGGCGCAGACGTTCGACCTCATGCTCCGGAATGCCAGGTCCGCGGTCGGCGAGCTCGATGCATGCAAATCCGTCGGCACGGTCGACCTTCAGATCCAGGCCGGTGTTCCCTTCCGCGTAGCGCAACGCATTGTCGATCAGATTGGCTAGGGCGCGGCGGATCGAGAGGGCCCGCGCCGGGGCGATGACCGGCTCCGGCGCATCGAGGCGGATGTTGACGCCACGCAGGCGATAGGGCTCGCTGACTTCGCGTGCGAGCTGGGCGAGGTCGGTCGGGTGCGGGCTCTCCTGAGGGTCGCCACGGCCGAAATCGAGGAACTGCCCGATGATCCGGTCCATTTCCTCGATGTCGGTCACCATCGCGCTCACCTCGCTCTCCGGCGCGCCGGACATTTCGATGCCCAGGCGCAGGCGGGCGAGGGGGGTGCGCAGATCGTGCGACACGCCGGCGAGGATCAGGGCCCGGTCTTCGTCCATGCGCGCAAGGTTCCCTGCCATCTGGTTGAAGGCGCGGGCCACGACCGCAATCTCTTCGGCGCCATTGTCCAGGAGCGGAGGGGGGCGTTCCCCTTGCCCTACAAGGCGCGCCGCACCTGCGAGCTGTCGCAGCGGTGCGCTGATGTGGGCCACGATCAGGTACGCGCCGACCAGTGCAGCAAGCAAGGCGCCGCTGCCCCATCCAAGCCAGTTGAGGTTGTCTGGGCTGTCGATGCGCTCCGGAGGCAGCATGACCCAGTATTCGTCATGAGCGTCGTCCGGATCGAGCCGGAAGCTCACCCAGAAGCCGTCAAGCGACTTCCATCGGGTTGCAAATCGGGTGTGTTCGCCCAGTTGGCGGCGCACGTCCGCGGTCAGCAGCCGCATCGGGCGCGTATCGGGAAGCGGCATCAGCTCGTCACTGGCCTCGGCGGGGTAGATGCGGATTCCTTCCAGCGCGGCGAGCTCGATCAGCAGGTCCATGCGCCGTTCGAGATCGGCGTTGATCAGCGCGGTGCGGGTGAGGTTCACCACCGATACGACCATCTGCGCCACGTCGCGCGCGCGCGCAGGTTCCTGGAAATAGCGGAAGATCTGCGACCAGATACCGAGGGTGAGGATCAGCAGCAGCGCAATCAGCAGGAAGGTCTGGCCGAGCAGGGTCCGTGGCCGCGGGCTGGGACGGCGCTCGCCCGCCGTGCCCTGCGCGGCGGCAGCCTTGTGCCGGACCATTGCTGCCGGCTCAGCCTGCGGCCGAATCTTCGGCCTGGCCGGTGTCGGCGTCCTGCTCCTTCGTGTCCGCTTTCGGGTCGTCGGGCACGAAAACGTAACCGAAACCCCAGACGGTCTGGATGTAGCGCGGTTTGGCCGGGTCGTCCTCGACCAGCTTGCGCAGGCGCGAAACCTGTACGTCGATGGCGCGATCGAAGACGCCGTATTCCCGGCCGCGGGCCAGTTCCATCAGCTTGTCGCGCGACAGGGGCTGGCGCGGGTGGGTGAGCAGGACCTTCAGCAAGGAGAATTCGCCCGTCGTGAGCTGGATTTCCTCACCGTCACGCACCAGGATGCGAGTGCCCAGATTCACTGCCACGCGGCCGAAGGAGACCACCTCGTCTTCGGCAGCAGGGGCGCCCGGCAGCGTCTGTGGTTGCCTGCGCATGACGGCCTGGATGCGGGCGACGAGTTCTCGCGGGTTGAATGGCTTGGCGATGTAGTCATCCGCGCCCATCTCGAGGCCAACGATGCGGTCCACATCATCGCCCTTGGCGGTCAGCATGATGATCGGGATCTGGTTTTCCGCCGCGCGCAAGCGCCGGCAGATGGCCAGCCCGTCCTCGCCGGGCAGCATCAGGTCGAGCACGATCAGGTCGTAGTGCTCGCGGTGCAGCGCACGATCCATCATCGGCGCGTCTCCGACGGCCTTCACGGCGAATCCCTGTTCCTGGAGATAGCGCGAAAGCAGCTCGCGCAGGCGCGCGTCGTCGTCGACGACCAGGATGCGGTAGCGGTTTTTCAGGTTCATGCGTGAAATCCTAGCCTGACTCGCAGGGCCATGCCAGCACATCGCGCGGGTTGTGCTCCGTGCAGGCGGTAAGGCTTCGTAAGCCATGCACATGGCGGCAATATCACCTTACAAAAGTTCCTCTGGGAGGTGCCCGCGGGCTTCCTGCAGCCGCCGTATTCCCGTATGTTCGGGGCTGGACAGAAAACCACCCCGGTGGGGACGGACAGCCGCTTCGGCGCCGTCCGCACGGACACAGATCATGCGTCTTGCCGCCTTGCCCTCCCTGCGATCCAGCCCGCTGCCCTTTTCCGGCCGGTCGCGTCTTTGCAGCATCGCCGGGTTTGTCCTGCTCCTTGGCGTGAGCATGGGCGTTGACGCCCAGCCGGACGTGCCTGCCCGTTTCGCGCAGACGGCTGTTGATCCGTTGCCGCTGGAGCGCGTGGAGAAGCGGCCAGACTGGCGCCAGGTGCTGGACGGGCAGGCGTCCGACGGCGAGGCGGCCGAGTGGCAGAGCTCGCCGCAGCGGCGCCGCATGAGCCGCGAAGAGCGCGATCATCTGCGCAAGCATGTTCGCGATGCTGCGCGGGACGCCTACCCGGACGCCCCAGCGCGCGGCGCCAAGGGGCGCTGAGCGCGCGCTGCTGCTCGCCGGGCTGCCCTCGTAGTGAAACGGTCGGCCGGGCTGCGGCGCAGGCACAGGACGCCGGCACAGGAGATTCTCCGCGCTCGTCCTGCCACGTGCCGGTAGAATACCGGCCTCATGAAAGTCCTTTCCATCGAAACTGCCACCGAGCGCGGAAGCGTCGCCGTCCTGCACGACGGGGAACTCCTGGCGCGCCGCGTCGAGGGTGCAGCCAACCACTCCGAAGCCATCCTGCGCGATGTGCGCGCACTGCTCGCCGAGGCGGGCCTGGGCGTGGGCGATCTCGACGCCGTGGCCTTCGGCGCGGGGCCAGGAGCGTTTACTGGCGTGCGGCTGGCGTGTGGGATCGCGCAGGGCATTGCGCTCGCTGCGGATGTCGGGGTGGCCGCAGTCGGCAGCTTGCAGGCGCTTGCCCTGCAGACTGGTGCGGCGCGCGCCTTCGTGGCGACGGACGCGCGCATGGGTGAGATCTACTGCGGCGCGTTTGAGGTCGACACCGAAGGCGTGCCGGTACAGATTGGCGCCCTGCGTTGTGCAACGCCGGTCGAAATCGATCTGCCGGCTGGGAACTGGTTCGCCGTGGGTTCCGCGTTCAAGGTGTGGCCGGAGGTGCTGCAGGAGCGCTTCATGGGACGTCTGCTCGGCTGCGCACCCGAACACATGCCGCGGGCCGAGGAGGTTGCCCGCCTCGCGGCGGTGGCCGCGGCGCGTGGGGAACTCCTCGCGGCGGAACACGCTGCACCCCTCTATGTACGCGACAAGGTCGCCTTCACCACGGCGGAGCGGCTCGCGCGCGGAGGGCGGGCGTGACGCCGGTGCTGCGCTTCATCGCCCTCGATGCCGGTCATCTGGACTGGGTGGTGGAGCAGGAGCAAGCCTTGCAGGCACACCCGTGGACGCGCGGCAACTTCGAGGACTCGCTCGCTGCCGGACACGAGGCCTGGGGGCTGCTGGTCGATGAAGCCCTGGCCGGATACGCGATCGTTTTGCGCGTGCTCGATGAGGCGCACTTGCTGACGATCGGCATCGCCCCTGGCTTCCAGGGGCAGGGGCTCGGCACGCAGTTTGTGGAGCGCTTGAGCGTGCATGCGCGGGACGATGGGGCGGCAAGCTTCTACCTCGAGGTGCGTCCCTCCAACACGGCGGCACTTGCGCTGTATACGCGTTCCGGGTTCGTGGAGATCGGTCGGCGCAGGGGTTATTACCCGGCGCAGGACGGTCGGGAAGATGCAATCGTGATGAGACGCGCGCTCTGATGGCTGTTCGGACCTCGAGTTGGCCGGAGGCAGCGCTGCGCGAGATGAGGCTGGGGCCGCTCTGGCGCCTGCGCGCGCGGGCGGCGGCCGGCGCCGATGCGCGGCTGGGGCCAGAGGTGCCGGAAGAGGTGCCGGCAGATGTGTCGGAACACGTGTCGGAGCACGTGTCGGAAGTGGCTGCAATCTGTCCGCCCACCGCTTCGCAGGTCGTGCCCGGCAGGCCGCTTGTGCAGAAGTCCGAAGGTTTCGCGCGTTCGCCGAGCCCGTCGCTGCAGGCCCGGGATGATGGGCGCGCGAACCGGATCGCAATACTGGGGTGGGAAGCGCTTGAAGAGGACATCCGTGCCTGCCGTGCCTGCCCGTTGTGCGAGCGGCGCAGGCAGGCAGTGCCGGGGGTGGGCGATCGAAGCGCGCGCTGGATGCTGGTCGGAGAAGGGCCCGGCGCCGAAGAGGACCAGCGCGGAGAACCATTCGTGGGTCAGGCGGGCCGCTTGCTGGACAGCATGCTTGCGACGATCGGGCTGGCGCGCGGCGAGGACGTCTACATCGCGAACGCGGTGAAGTGCCGCCCGCCGCACAATCGCACGCCCGAGCGCAGCGAGATCGCTTCATGCCTGCCGTATCTGGAAAGACAGATTGCGCTCGTGCAGCCGCGCCTGCTGGTCGCGCTCGGGAGGCCGGCTGCACAGGCGCTCTTGCAGCGCGAGCTTGCGATTACTTCGGCGCGTGGCAAGCGTTTCGAGCACAACGGTGTCGCAGTCGTCGTCACCTATCACCCCGCCTATCTGCTACGCAATCCGCAGGACAAGGCGAAGGCCTGGGAAGATCTGTGCTTCGCGCGCCGCCTCATGGCCGAGTTGGGCGATCGGGTCTGAACGTTCTCAGAGCCTCGCTGCCTTGAGTGCGGGGCACGATCCGGCTGCCGGAAATCGGTGCTGCCCGGGGGCGGTGGCCGGAAGAAGTTCAGCCGGCGCTTGAGCGGAGTGGGGTGCTCAGTGCGTGCGGTCCTCGAGCAGGGCGACGTTG
This sequence comes from Thauera sp. AutoDN2, assembly GCF_051280715.1. NCBI lineage: Bacteria > Pseudomonadati > Pseudomonadota > Betaproteobacteria > Rhodocyclales > Zoogloeaceae > Thauera > Thauera sp. AutoDN2. The sequence continues at coordinate 69,821 of NZ_JBNCAR010000003.1, forward strand.
TCGAATTCGCGCTGATTGGCGTCGTGCCTGCGCATCACCAGCAGCATCGTTCCAGCGACGAAGGCCCCGAACATGACGATCACGGTGTTGATCGAAAGGCCCGACATGATCAGCAGCGCGTAGGTGCCGGTCATGACCAGGATCGACAGGTTCTCGTTGAAGTTCTGCACCGCGATCGAGTGGCCCGCACCCATCAGGATGTGGCCGCGGTGCTGCAGCAGTGCATTCATGGGCACGACGAAGAATCCCGCCAGTCCGCCAACCACGACCATCAGCGCCATCGCGATCCAGGCCTCGGTGACGCCGATCATGCTCATCACCACCACGCCCATAGCGATGCCGAGCGGGATCACCTGCACCGAGCGACGCAGCGAGACGTAGCGTGCTGCAAGCACCGAGCCGGTGGCCACGCCTAGCGCGACCACGCCTTGCAGCATCGATGCTTGCGAGAGGTTCAGGCCGAGGTTGTGTTCGGCCCACTTGATCACGATGAATTGCAGGGTCGCGCCTGCGCCCCAGAACAGCGTCGTCACCGCAAGCGAGATCTGGCCCAGCTTGTCGCGCCAGAGCAGGCGCAGGCAATGGTTGAAGTCGTGGATCAGGTAAAGGGGATTGCGCTTGAGCGGCTTGTGATCGACGCCGGTGTCCGGGATGTAGAAATTGAATGCCGCCGCGAGCAGGTATAACGTGCCCACGAACAGCACTGCGGCCGCGAATGGCGTGTGGGCGAACGGCAGGCCCAGCCCGCCAAGCAGGCCGGCCACGTCCTCGCGGATCATGATGCCGCCGAGCACCGTGCCGGCGATGATGGCTGCCACGGTCAGTCCCTCGATCCAGCCGTTGGCCACGACCAGCAGCCGGTGCGGCAGGTATTCGGTGAGGATGCCGTATTTCGCCGGGGAGTAGGATGCCGCGCCCAGGCCGATGATCGCGTAGGCAAAAAGCGGATGCGTGCCGAGAAAGAGCAGCAGGCAACCGCCGATCTTGATCGTGTTGCTGATCAGCATCACCCGCCATTTCGGCATCGAGTCGGCGAATGCGCCGACGAAGGCTGCGAGCAGCACGTAGGAGAGGGTGAAGAACAGCTTGAGCAGCGGCTCGAATTCAGAGGGGGCAGCCATGTCCCGCAGCATGGCGATCGCGATGATCAGCAAGGCGTTGTCGGCCAGCGCGGAGAAGAACTGCGCCGCCATGATGATGTAGAAACCGAGCGGCATCGGTGATCGGATCACGGGACTGGAGCGCGGGTTATATCACGAACGCCGGTACAGAGTGATGACTGCGCGCAAGGCGGCGGAGCACGCTCTCGCAGGCGCTACGCGGCGTGTATGCCATGCGTGTCGGAGGCAGGGCGGATCCGTACCGTGGACGCGGCCTTACGGGGTGCTGTGAGTCCCCCGAAAGGACCGCTTTGTGCTTTAATTCGCGAAATAAGTCATTCTTATACACACCATGGCAGATCGCAGACTTCAGGTATTCCACGCGGTGGCAAAGCACGGCTCGTTCACGCGCGCAGCCGAGCATCTCCACATGACGCAGCCCGCCGTCACTTTCCAGATCAAGCAGCTCGAGGAGCACTTCGATACCCGCCTGCTGGATCGCGGCCATGGAAAGATCACCTTGACGCCGGCAGGAGAGTTGGTGCTTGCCTACGCAGAGCGCATCCTCGGCTTGTCGGCGGAGCTCGATTCCCGGGTGTCGGAACTGACAGACGAACTGGCCGGCCAGCTCAAGATCGGCACCAGCACGACCATTGCCGCGTACTGGCTGCCGGAACTGCTCGAGGGATTCAAGCGGCGTTACCCGGGGGTTTTGCCGCGGGTGGTGGTGGGTACCTCGAAACTGACGGAGGACCGCGTCGCGGCGCGTGATCTCGACATCGGTCTCATTGAGATCGCCACCGAGCAGAACACCATCGAGCGCCGCAGTGCCGCGCGCGATGAGCTGCTGGTCATCTGCAGGCCCGACCATGCGCTGGCGAAGTTCGCCGAACTGACGGCCAAGGATCTGGTCGGGCATCCCTTCATCGACCGGGATCCGGGTAATGGCATTCGTCAGATCGCGGATGAGTTCTTCGAAGCGGCCGGGATCGCGGGCAGCGAGATCACGCTGTGCGCCGAGCTTGGCAGCCTGGCGACCGTGAAGCAGCTCGCGGCGGCTGGGCTGGGTTTCGCGATCGCCTCGCGGCGCGCGATCCTGCGCGATGTGGAAGAAGGGCGGCTGGTGGCCATCCCGCTCAAGCCGCGCCTATACACCCCGCTCGAAGTCATCCTGCCGCGTGACAAGTTCCGCTCGAGGCTGATCAACGCCTTTGCCGACTTCGTGTGCGAGGAGTTCGCGCGTATGGCCCGCGAGCGCGGCGAGGGCTGAGTCTTTGGCACGCAGCAAGACGGCTTTCGTGTGCACCGAGTGCGGTGCGCAGACCGTACGCTGGCAGGGGCAGTGCCCGCAGTGCCAGGCCTGGAACACCATGGTCGAAACCGTGCTCGAACCGGCGGCGCCGGCTGCGGGCAGCCGCTTTGCCGCCCTGGCCGGTGAAACCAGTCGGCTGCAGGTGCTCTCGATGCTCGAGCCGCGCGAAGAGCCGCGCCAGGCTACCGGCCTGGACGAGTTCGACCGTGTGCTCGGCGGCGGCCTGGTTTCCGGTGGCGTGGTGCTGATCGGGGGCGACCCAGGCATTGGTAAATCGACCCTGCTGCTGCAGGCCCTCGCCAACTTGGCGGGTATGGCTGCGGCGCCGGGCGCCGGTGCATCCCCTGCAAAGCAGGGTTCAGGCGTGGTGTATGTCAGTGGTGAGGAGTCCGGTGAGCAGGTCGCGTTGCGCGCCCAGCGCCTGCAGCTTGCGGCGACGCCGCTGCAGATGCTCGCCGAGATCAATCTCGAACGCATCCTCCACACCCTGCGCGAAGCACGCCCACGGGTGGCGGTGATCGACTCCATCCAGACCGTCTACTCCGAAGCCCTGCAGTCGGCACCGGGCTCGGTCGCCCAGGTGCGCGAATGCGCCGCCCAGCTCACCCGCTTCGCAAAGCAGAGCGGCACCAGCCTGATCCTCGTCGGCCACGTCACGAAGGACGGTACGCTCGCCGGTCCGCGGGTGCTTGAGCACATCGTGGACACCGTGCTGTACTTCGAGGGCGACACGCACTCCAGCTTCCGCCTGATCCGTGCCTTCAAGAACCGCTTCGGCGCGGTCAACGAACTCGGTGTGTTCGCCATGACCGAGCGTGGCCTGCGCGGCGTCTCCAACCCCTCGGCCATCTTCCTGTCGCAGCACGCGCAGCAGGTCGCCGGCAGTTGTGTGCTGATCACCCAGGAAGGAACCCGCCCGCTGCTGGTGGAGGTGCAGGCCCTGGTCGATTCCTCGCAGAGTCCCAACCCGCGGCGCCTGTCGGTGGGCCTGGAGCAGAACCGGCTGGCCATGCTGCTCGCGGTCATGCACCGCCATGCAGGCGTGGTGTGCTTCGATCAGGACGTGTTCGTCAATGCGGTGGGGGGCGTCAAGATCACCGAGCCGGCCGCCGACCTCGCGATCCTTTTCGCGATCGTCTCTTCCCTGCGCGATCGCCCGCTCAAGCGCGGCCTTGCAGTGTTTGGCGAGGTGGGTCTTGCCGGCGAGATCCGCCCTGCGCCGCGCGGACAGGAGCGTCTCAAGGAAGCCGCCAAGCTCGGTTTCGACACCGCGATCGTGCCGCGTGCAAACGCGCCGAAACAACCGATCGAAGGCATGGCGGTGATTCCGGTCGGGCGTGTGGAAGAGGCGCTCGAAGCCCTGCGCACCCTTGAATGAACCCTCCGGTGTAACCCGCCGGTCACCCGTGCGGTCCCAAGAGCGTCCTCATGAAACCTCCCGTCGAGTACCGCATCCGTCCGTCCAGGCCCGGCGCGCACCTGTTCGAGGTGAGCTGCACGGTGTTGGAGCCCGATCCCGGCGGGCAGGGCTTCAGCCTGCCGGCGTGGATTCCGGGCAGCTACATGATCCGAGAGTTTGCGCGCAACATCGTCCGCATCGAGGCGCTGGCCGATGACAAGCCCTGCGTGCTGGAAAAGGTCGACAAACACAGCTGGCGCACGCCAGCCTTGCGCGGGGTGAAGAAGCTGGCGGTGCGGTGCGAGATCTACGCCTGGGATCTTTCGGTGCGTACCGCCCACCTGGATACGACGCACGGCTTCTTCAACGGCACGAGCGTCTTCCTCGCGGTGGAAGGACGCACCGATGCGCCCTGCGCCGTCACGATCGATCGCCCGGAGGGCGTGCAGTACGCGGACTGGGCCCTCATCACCACGCTGCCGCCTGCAGAGGGCGTATCCACCGGGCGCTGCGATTTCGGGCGTTTTGTTGCCCCGGACTACGATGCATTGATCGATCACCCTGTGGAGATGGGCCGTTTCGCGCGGGCGCACTTCGAAGCCGGCGGGGTGACACACGAGATTGCGCTTACCGGGCGGCAGGATTGCGACGTCGAACGCCTGTGCAGCGATCTGGCGCGCATCTGCGCCTGGCAGATCGAGCTGTTCGGCGCACCTGCGCCGGTGACGTACTATGCGTTCCTGGTCATGGTGGTGGGCGAGGGTTATGGCGGGCTCGAACACCGTGCCTCCACTGCGCTGCTATGCAGCCGGGCCGACCTGCCGTGGAAGGGCATGGAAGGCCTGCCCGATGGCTACAAGAGCTTTCTGGGTCTGTGCAGCCACGAGTATTTCCACACCTGGAACGTGAAGCGCATCAAGCCGGCAGCGTTCACTCCCTACGATCTGACGCGCGAGAATCATACCCGTCTGCTGTGGGCCTTCGAAGGCTTCACTTCCTACTATGACGACCTGGCGCTGGTGCGTAGCGGCGTGATCGGGGTGGACGACTACCTGGCCCTGCTGGGCAAGAACCTCTCCGCGGTGATGCGTGGCAGCGGCCGGCTCAAGCAGAGCGTTGCCGAGTCCTCCTTCGATGCGTGGACGAAGTATTACCGCCAGGACGAGAACGCGCCCAACGCGATCGTCAGCTACTACGCCAAGGGCGCCTTGATCGCGCTCGCGCTCGACGTGCAGCTACGTGCCGGAAGCGCGGGTCGCTGCAGTCTGGACGACGTCATGCGCCTGCTGTGGCAGCGCCATGGCTGCACGGGCGTGGGCGTACCCGAGGACGGCATCTTTGCCGCGGTGCGCGAGGTCGGCGGCGAAGGACTCGGCACGCGGCTGGCGCGCTGGCTGCGGCAGGCGGTGGAGGGCTGCGAGGATCTGCCCCTGGCCAAGCTGCTCAAATCCATGGGCGTGGTGCTCGAGGCGACGCCTGCGGGCGCGGCGCCGGTGCTGGGCCTGAAACTGGCCCCGGGGGCGGGCGAGCCAAGAGTGGCGAGCGTGTACGACGACGGTGCGGCGCAGGCGGCGGGGGTATCGGCGGGCGACGTGCTGCTTGCGCTGGACGGGATTCGCATCGCCAGTGCCAAGGCACTGGACGACCTGCTGGTGCGCCGCCTAGCGGGGGAGAAGGCGAGGCTGCACGTGTTCCGGCGGGACGAGCTGATGGCGTTCACGCTCGAACTGGGCGAAGCGCCTGCGGACAAGTATGTGCTCTCACTGACGCCCAGGGCTGGCGCGGCGGCCGTCGCGCTACGCCGGGGCTGGCTGGGCAGCTGAGCGTGGCGGGTGCCGGGCGTGGGGGGCTCAGGGCTCGGCGGCAGAGCGGGTGAACAGCTTGCCACGCCAGTAGCGCCAGGCAAGAAACCCGAACAGGCCCGCCATGATCAGCCAGAAGCCCACACCCTGCCAGTAGGCAATCGGATCGGTGGCAAGGAAGTAGTCCCGCGGCGGGCGGACGAAATGGATGCTGCCGGTGGCGAGCGCATGCGCCGCCTTATATACCGCCGCCAGCGCTGGCGAGAACCAGACCAGCAGTGCGGCTGCGATGATCAGCCGGTCGAGTCCGGGGGAAGGACGACTGCGCGCGCTGTAGACGCTGCGCACGCCGAACCACACGGCCAGCAGCAGACCGATCACCACCGCGAGGGGGCCGATCGCCATGGTGGCGCCCAGCAGGGTGGCTGCGGCGAGGAAAGGGATGCCTTCGAGTTGCACGATCTCGGGCCACAGGCGTTCGAGCTGGGAGAACAGGAGCCAGGATGCGGGCAGCGCCACGAAGCTGACAAGCAGGCTGAAGAATGCACGCCTGCGCGCCACATCGCCGGGCGGATGCGCGCTCGGCAGCGCTGTGCCGGAGAAAGCGCCGCCCGGGGACGACGGGTTGGATGCGGGGGTATCGAGGGAAGCTGAGGGGCGTTGGGACATGGCAGAGCAGCGGGGCGCTGTGGAGAGGCAGGGGCTCGGGTGGTTGGGGGATTCAGGCAGGCGCAAGCGCCTGCTTGTGGACGCAGTTTTGGACGCAGTGTACTACCTGGGTGCGGCGTACGTGGGCGCGCTTTCCGTGCGCGGGCGCTTTTGCGGAGCGGATTCTGGCCGTGGATGCCGGGGTTGAGGCCTTGTAGGGGCTCATGCGAAGTATCCATGCAGGAACCAACGCCCGCCCCGATCCAGATCGCTGAAAATCCAGCACAGCACATGCCCGGGGTCGCGCGCGCGGTAATAGTCCCTGCGCACAGGCTGGCCGTCCCACCAGCCTGTTTCGATGCGCTCTGCGCAGCCGAGCAGAGTGAACCGCTCCGCGAGGATCGGGCGCGGTACGGGCAGCAACCACAGCGGACGCTCACGCGCGTGTGCAGCGGGGGGCAGGTGCGCCGTGGCGCGGTATGCGGGAACCGGCTCCCGGGCGGAGTGGGCGCGATCCGGCACGTGCACCTGCAGGGCTGCCTCCGGGCGGTGCTCGGGCCGGGTGCCCAGCCGGAGTACGCCGGAATCGCCCAAGCGTGCGCGCAGTCGGGCGAGGAGCAGAAAGGCGTCTGCCGCCTCCTGTCCGGTGTCACCAAACAGGTCGCCGCTGGGTGTACTGGCTTGCATGGTGCGATCTGCCCGCACACGCAGTGCGCAGACCTCGGCGGGCAGGGGCAGCGAGGCAAGGCGTTCGCGTGCGATCAGCGCAAAACGCTGGGCGTCCGCCGACGGCTGGCCGAAAAGAAGTTCGAGCACGGTGGTCGGTTCGTGCTCGTACTCCAGGCTCAGGGTGCAGGCGTCGAGGGCGGCATGGCGCGCCTGCAGCCATGCGGCAAGGCTGGCGAACAGCCTCCGGGCGGCGAAATGCAGCGCTTCGGCATGGTGCGTCGGCGCCGGGAGCGTCAGCGCATGGTCGAAACCCTGCGGGGGGTCGAACCAGGGGCGCAGGTCGGCGAGTGTGCCGCGTGCGCGTGCGAGCGCTTCGCTGACCGCTTGCGCCTGGCGACGGGCCAGTCCTGCGGCAGGCAGTGTTTGCACCTGGCCGAGGGTCTGCATGCCGAGACCGGCGAGAAGCTCGCAGGTCTCGGCGTCGCAGCCGCTGTCCGCGAGCACGCTCGGGGGGAGCTCGTCCAGGTGCCGGAGCCAGTCCTCCTGCTCATCGTCCGCATCCAGCCGGCCTGCGGCGCTGCGGGCGAACCAGTGGGCGGCGAGAGGCGTTGGCGCACAGGCGAGCCGTGCCTCGAACCCGAGCGTGCGCAGTGCCTGCTCCAGTTCGTGCGCGATCCGGTGCGTACCGCCGAACAGGCGTAGTGTTGTGGACACCTCGAGCAGCACAGCATCCGGTGGTGCCAGGCTGATGCGTGGGGTGAAGCGTGCAGCCCAGAGGGCGATCTCTTCCAGCGCGGCACGCTCGCGTGCCGGCGCGCGCGCGCGCAGCGAAAGCACGGGAAGCAGGCTCAGCGCACTGGCCGGGCGTAGCCCCGGCACGATGCCGAGCGCACGCGCAGGGGCATTCGCGGCGATCAGCTGCGCACGCGGGGGCGGAGAGGCGACTGCGAGCGGCTGCGGCGAGGACATGGCGCGGGTGAAGACCTGCAAGGGCAACTCGGGCAGTACGATGGCGAGCCACAGCATGGCGCGCAGGCTCAGCGGACCAGGGTCAGGGGGGGTGAAGTGGGGGCAGCCACCCCCGGCGACCCTGCGGTAGCCCGGGGCGGCCCGTTCCCAGGTGTCTCGTTCGCCCATGCTTCAGGTGCGGTCCCGGTGATCGGAGCGGCGGCAGGCGGCTCCGGCCCGCCGGCGGCATGCAGGTTCAACAACAACGGCTCCGCGAGAGGCGGGCCACGCCGCTTGAGCACATGGATCTGCAGGCCCTGATCATGTGCGGCAAGCGCCAGGCGCAGTGGCGCGGGCGATGAATGCTGCGCCGTGCTGTGCGGACGAAAAAGAAAAATGGGGGTGGCGCTTTCCTCGGCTGCGAGTTGCAGGCGTCTGAGTGCGGTGTTATCTCCCTGCAGGGCCCATGCAAGCACGCATGCGCAGTTGCCCGAAGCGGTCGCCTGGCGTGCGGCCCAGAGCAGATTCTGGCGGCTGCGGGTGCGCACCAGCAGCAGGCGTGACAGGGGTACGCCTGCGTGTGCCAGTGCAGGGGCGTAAGGCAGCAGGGGCGGAGCAATCCAGATCACCCATTGGGTCTGTGTCACGCGGCGCAACAGGGGCAGGAGCAGGGAGAGCTCCCCGACGCCGGGGCGGTTGCACAGCAGTTCGATCAGCGCGCCGGCTGGCCAGCCGCCACCCGGCAGCGCCGCATCAAGCTCGGCGAAGCCGCTCGGAAGCACCCGTGCCCGCCCCTGTGCAAGCTGGTTTGCTTGCCAGACACTGCCGGCCGGCAGCTTGGCGAGCGCATTGGCGAGCGCATCCGTGCCGGCGGACAGGGAAAGGGGCGAGGATGCAGAAGGGCGCACAGAGGGGGGCGCAGGCAGGGAGGCATGCTGCGGCGCGTCCCCGGCGTGGCGAAGCGGGATGGCCATGGTGGTCGCGCCATCGGAATCGACGTCAGTGATCCTTGCGGATCAGCCCGACCATGATGCCTTCGATCACCACGGGCGCCTGGCGGGTGTCGACGACGATGGGCGTGTAGTCCGGGTTTGCCGGCAGGAGTTCGACCACCGGGCCCTTGCGCTGCAAGGTTTTGACCGTGACGTCGTCGTCGACGCGGGCGACCACGATCTGGCCGTTGCGCGCCTCGGTACTGCGGTGCACGGCGATGAGGTCGCCGTCGAGGATGCCGGCATCGCGCATGCTCATGCCGCGCACGCGCAGCAGGTAGTCGGCCTTTGGCGAGAAGAGGGTAGGGTCGAGCTGGAAGCGCGCTTCGACATGCTCGGCGGCGAGGATTGGACTGCCCGCGGCAACCCGCCCAACCAGTGGCAGTCCGAGCGCCTCGGCGAGGCGGATGCCGCGGGCGCGGCCTTCCTCGAGCAGGATGGCGCCCTTGGCGGCGAGTGCGCGCAGATGGGTCTCGGCGGCGTTGGGCGAGCGGAAGCCGAAGGCGGTGCACACTTCGGCGCGCGTGGGCGGGCGGCCCTCGGATTCGACGGTGGCACGGATGAAGTCGAGGATTTCCTGCTGGCGTGCGGTAAGGTTTTCGCTACGGGCGCTCATGTCAGCCTCCAATGGATGGCTGTAATTTTAAACAGTTGTGCGCCGAGAGCAAGCGGTAAGGCAGAAACCAGAAACCGCAGTGGGCGCAATTCCAGCCCCCCGGGTGGTCCAGCACCATCGCATGCATGGTCTCGGGCAGGTTCTGGAAAGAACGGTGCGGGGCGGCTTTCGGCATGGTGCGGTTCTCCTGGCTGTTCGAGGCAATGATGCGCTGCATCTTGAGCCTGCGCCCGATATGGGCTATTGCTTCAGTCTCGGGCGTGGCTGCAGGTGCGCACCGAAACGAACCATACGACAAGGGACGCGTCTGCCTGCCCGGCTGGCGCAGTTTCCGGAAGCTGTCCTGGCCAGCGTCGGTAGTGTTGGCCGGGGCTCTCGGCTAGAATCCGCCCCTCATCACGGAGAACACATGCTCAAAAGCGGAGATACCGCCCCCGCCTTTACGTTGCCTGATGCCGACATGGAAATTTTCGACCTCGCGTCGGAGGTCGGCAAGCATCATGTCGTTCTTTACTTCTACCCCCGCGACAAGACCCCGGGCTGCACGCTCCAGGCCGCAGATTTCAGCGACCACGAGGACGAGTTCGCCCTTTTCGACTGCATCGTGGTCGGCGTGAGTCCGGACGATTGTCTGACGCACGCCGAGTTTCGTGACCAGGAAGGTTTGTCGATCCGTCTGCTCTCCGATGCGGATACCGAGGCGTGCCGTCTCTACGGTGTCTGGCAGGAACGGGAAGTCGACGGCGTGAAGAAGATGGGTGTGCGGCGATCGACCTTCATCATCGACAAGGAAGGCTGCATTCGCCACGCGCTCTACGATGTGACACCCCGTGGCCACGCCGCCGCGGTTTTCGAACTGGTCAAGGAACTGGAACCCCGAAATGCAAAACGAAATCGTAAAAAATAGCGTGGTCACGCTACAGTACACCGTGCGCGATCCGGAAGGCAGCGTCATCGACGACGGGCAGCACCCGCTGGTGTATCTGCATGGCGGCTACGACGGCATCTTCCCGGTGCTTGAAGAAGCGCTGCATGGCCGGAAGCTCGGTGAGCAACTGCAGGTCAAGCTGCAGCCCGAGGATGCCTTCGGCGACTACGACGAGGAGCTGGTCCTGGTCGAGGACGCCAAGCTCTTCCCGGACAACATCGAGGTGGGCATGAGCTTCGAGCGCGTCTCGGACGACGGCGAGGAAGACATGGTCTACCGCATCACCGACATCGCCGACGGCAAGGTCGTGGTCGATGGAAACCACCCGCTGGCCGGTGTGGCGCTGGTATTCGACATCACTGTCGCTGAAGTGCGGGCGGCCAGCGCCGAGGAGCTCTCCCACGGCCACGTTCATGGTCCGGGCGGACATCACCACCACTGATATCGCCGAATCTCCACTGCTTCAGGTCGCCGGCCTGAGCGTGGAGATTGCGCGCGCCGGCGGCGAGATTCGTCCTGTCGACGGCGTCGACCTCGAGATCCGCAGCGGAGAAACGCTCGCCCTGCTGGGCGAGTCCGGCTGCGGCAAGTCCATGACGGCACTGGCGCTGACCCGCCTGCTCCCCGATGGCGGGCGCATTGCGGGTGGCAGCGTCCGTCTGGGCGGAGAGAACCTGCTCGCGCTGCCCGAGGCGGCGATGCGCAAGGTGCGCGGCGGGCGCATCGGCATGATCTTCCAGGAGCCCGCCACCAGCCTCAATCCGGTGATGAGCGTGGGCGCGCAGATCGTCGAGGCGCTCGCGGCGCACGGCCTGCGCGGCGAGGCGGCGCGCGAGGAAGCCTGCAGGCTGCTCGAGGCGGTGGGTATTCCCGACCCCGCGCGGCGGCTGCGGGAATATCCCTTCCAGTTCTCCGGCGGCATGAAGCAGCGCGTGATGATCGCGATGGCGCTGGCCGGCCGGCCGCGCCTGCTGATCGCTGACGAGCCGACCACGGCGCTCGATGTCACCATCCAGGCGCAGGTGCTCGATCTGCTCGCCGACATCCAGCGGCGCGAAGGCATGGCCATGCTGCTGATCACGCACGATCTGGGCGTGGTGGCGCGCATGGCGCACAGGGTCGGCGTGATGTACGCCGGCCAGGTCGTGGAAACCGGAGCGCGGGCCGATTTCTTCACCGCGCCACTTCACCCCTATTCGCGCAAGCTCTTTGCCGCGCTGCCCGGCACCGAGAAGCGCGGCAGCCCGCTCGACGCGCCTGCGGGCAGCGTGCCGCCGCTCGATCGCAGCTTCGTGGGCTGCCGTTTCGCCGAGCGCTGTCCCATGGCTTTCGACCGTTGCGACGAGGAGTCGCCGGCGTGGCACCACGTGGGTGTGCAGGCGGTGCGCTGCCACCTGTACGAAGGGGTGAGCGTGCCGCGCGCGCTCGAGATGCAGGTTGCAGTGGGCGTGCCGGAGGCGCGCTCGGGGGGTTCCCAGGCGGTGCTCGAGGTGCGCGATCTGGCGGTGCATTTTCCGGTGCGCAAGGGACTGCTCCAGCGCCCGGTGGGCTACGTGCGAGCGGTTGACGGCGTCAGCCTGAGGCTGATGCCGGGGCGCACCCTGGCCCTGGTGGGCGAGTCGGGGTGCGGCAAGACCACAGTGGGCAAGGCGATCCTGCGCTTGATCGAGCCCAGCGCCGGCAACCTGCTGCTGGATGGCGAGGCCTATTCGGCCTTACCGCGGCAGGCGCTGCATGCGCTCAGGGGGGCGGTACAGATGGTGTTCCAGGATCCGTTCGCTTCGCTGAACCCACGCATGCGGGTGGGCGAGATCATCGCGGAGGGGCTACAGGCGCTGGGTGTCGAGACCGACCCCAATACATGTCAGGTGCGCGTCGCGGAACTGCTCGAGCGCGTGGGACTTTCGGGCGACATGCGCTGGCGCTATCCGCACGAGTTCTCCGGCGGGCAGCGTCAGCGCATCGCCGTAGCGAGGGCGCTGGCGGTTTCTCCGCGAGTGATCGTGTGTGACGAGCCGACGAGTGCACTCGACGTGTCGGTCCAGGCGCAACTGCTCAACCTGATGCGTGCCCTTCAGCACGAGCAGCAATTGGCCTACCTGTTCATCACACACAATCTCGCGGTGGTCGAGTACCTGGCCGACGACGTCGCGGTGATGTACCTCGGCCGGATCGTGGAAGAGGGGCCACTCGCACGCGTGCTTGGCGCGAGCGCCCATCCCTATACCCGGGCGCTTCTGGCAGCGGTGCCACGGCTGGGCGAAGAGGAGGAGAGGGGCGATGCTTCTGCCGAGGAGGAGCATGCAGCCCGTGCCGCGCAGATGATCGAGCTGCCGTCGCCCTTGAACCCGCCCGCGGGTTGTCATTTTCATCCGCGTTGCCCGCTGGCGAGCGACGTTTGCCGCGCAAGTTATCCCGGCACGACAGAACTTGGGCACGGACACCGTGTGCGCTGTCATTGGCCGCAAACCCAGCCGCAAACCCGGGTCTGAACGGCGCTCCGCGCAGCCGTGTGTCAGCGCGCCGCCTTGCGCTTGGCGCCCGACCTTGCCGTGTTGCGTGGCTGCGAGCGGGGCGACTTGAGCCCGGTGGCGCCTCCCTTCTTGGAGGGGGCGTTCAGCTTCAGTCCCTGCGGGCGAACGAGGGCTGCACGCAGGGGCAACAGGCTGACCACTTCCAGGGCCCCGTCCGGATCGACGCCGTCCGGTACCAACAGCGCGTAGCCCGGAGCGGGCTGGCTTCCTGGGGCAAGGCCGTTGAGCTTGAGCAGCTGGGCATGGCTGATGCCATGCCGTGCCGCCAGTGCCTGCAGGGTTTCACCCTTGGCCAGACGATGAATGCGCCAGCTCCCGTCCTCCTCGTCGAGTTCGGCCAGCCCTTCCTGCAATTGACTGGCACGGTCGGCCGGCACGACAAAGCTCTGTCCCGGCAGGGTGACGGCCGGGCGATTGAAGCCCGGGTTCAGGGCCAGGAATTCGTCCAGCGGCATGTCGGACAGCCGCGCTGCAGTAGCCAGATCGACGCCGATCGGCGCATCCACGCTGACGAAGTGCAGCTCGTTGGCGACATAAGGCAACTCGAAGTGGAACAGTTCTGGTTGCGCGACGATGTTCTTGATGGCCTGCAGCTTGGGGATGTATTTCTGCGTCTCTTCCGGCATGCGCAGGTGCTTGTACTCGAGCGGCAGTCCCTCTTCGGCATTGCGCTTGAGGGCGCGCTGCACCGAGCCTTCTCCCCAGTTGTACGAGGCAAGCGCGAGGTGCCAGTCGCCATGCATGTCGTAGATGCGCTGCAGGTAGTCGAGGGCTGCATTGGTGGAGGCGATGACGTCGCGACGCTCGTCGATCCAGTGGTTCTGCGCGAGGTTGTAATGCTGACCGGTGGATGGGATGAACTGCCAGAGCCCAGAGGCATGCGCGCGTGAGTAGGCCATCGGGTTATAGCTGCTCTCGATCATCGGCAGCAGGGCGATCTCGGTCGGCATGCCGCGCCGTTCGAGTTCGTCGACGATGTAGTAGAGGTAACGTCCGCCCCGTTCGAACACCTGCTTCAGGAAGCGGGGACGGTTCAGGTAAAAACTCTGCTGTTCCATGACGCGCGGGCTGTCCAGGTCCGGCATGCCGAAGCCGCGCCGGATGCGGTCCCAGATGTCGTTGGCGTCGCGGGTCAGGTCGAGGGTGAGCACGCGCGCGGCCGTGACGGGCGGCAAAAGCGCAGCGCGCTGACCAGTCGTAGCCGATGCAGTAGAAAGGTCGGCTGCGGGCGCCATGGGGGTGGGCAAGGCCCCGGCTGCATCCGGTGTCTGCGCACCGGGGGGCTGTGGGTCGGCGGCCTGCAGATCGGTGCGCTGCGGGTGGATGGCCTGGGCAGGCTGCGCGGCCTGCGCCCCGGCTTGCGCACCGCTGGCGGTGGCATGAAGGCAGAGGGCGGCGGAGAGCACAAGTGCGATGGCACGCAGCAGGGCGGACAGGGTCATCGGCCCCCGGCCATGGAGGGCATCCTTTGGCTTCATGTGCGGTTCAGAACTGATCCTTCCAGGCGCGCAAGGCGGCAAGACAGGCTTGCGCATCGGCGGGCCGGACGCCGCTGTGGGCCTGCACCGCGGAGAGAATGCCGGGGCGGTCGCAGCGCAAGAAGGGATTGATCTCGCGCTCGAGCCCGATCGTGCTCGGCAGGGTCGGTTCGCCGCGGGCCCGCAGCGCTTGACAGTGTTCGGCGTGCCGGTCGCGGGCAGGGTTGTCCGGCTCGGCGGCGCGTGCAAACGCAAGATTGGACAGGGTGTATTCGTGGGCGGCGCAGACGCGCGTCTCGGCGGGCAGCGCGGCAAGTCGTGCGAGTGCAGCACCCAACTGGGCCGGCGTGCCCTCGAAGAGGCGCCCGCAGCCAGCCGAAAAAAGCGTGTCGCCGCAGAACACCACGCCGGGTTCGATGTCCATGCTCAGGTAAGCGACGTGACCAGCGGTGTGCGCGGGGACCCCGAGCACGCGGAAGCGCGCGGCCGGGTGGACCAGGTGGATCTCGTCGCCCTCGGCGACCGGGTGGCTCACGCCCGTGATCGCCTCGGCCGCTGGTCCATGGACCGGCACCTGCCACGCGGAGAGGAGCCTGGCAAGACCGCCGATATGGTCGGCGTGGTGGTGGGTGATGAAGATCGCCGAGAGCGACAGGCCGAGGCGCTGCAGGGCCTCTTCAACCGGGGCGGCATCGCCCGGGTCGACCACCGCCGCATGACGGCCGTCGTGCATCAGCCAGATGTAGTTATCGCGGAAGGCAGGAAGAGGGATAATGTGCATCCGCGAATTGTGAGGACCTGAGTGACGATGTCAATCCTCCGGCTCGAGGAATGGCTGCAGACGCCGCAGGGGCGGTACCTGCTCGACTGGGAGCAGTCGGTGCTGGACCAGTGCCTGGCGGACCTCTTCGGCTACTACGCGGTGCAGGTCGGCCTGCCGGGCATCGATCTCCTGCGGGCGAATCGCATGCCGCAGCGCGTACGCTGCTGTGCCACCGACGCGGGAGCGGACGTGCTTGCGCAGCCTCATGCGCTTCCCCTCGCGAGTGGCAGTGTGGATCTGGTGGTGCTGCCGCATGTGCTCGAGTTCTCCCCCCATGCGCACACAATCCTGCGTGAAGTGGAGCGTGTGCTGGTTCCGGAAGGCAGCGTGATCGTGACCGGGCTGAACCCGCTTAGCCTTTGGGGGCTGCGCAGGATGATGGCACGGGCCGGTGCCGAATCTCCGTGGCGGGGGCGCTATCGCACGGTGATGCAGATCCGCGATTGGCTCGGTTTGCTGGGTTTCGAGATTCAGCACAACGCCTTCGGTTGTTACGCACCGCCGCTACGCAACCCGCGCTGGCGCTGCCTGGACCGGGCCGGTGCGCGCTGGTGGCCCGTGTTGGGCGCGGGCTATATGGTGCATGGGGTGAAGCGGGTGCAAGGCATGCGGCTGATCACCCCTCATTGGCGAGGCCGCAAGGCAAGTACGAAACGGCTTTCTCCCGTTGCGCAGCGCGACGGGAGCACGAGGACATTGCTTTAGACATGGAAGAAGTGGATATCTACACCGACGGCGCCTGCAGCGGCAATCCAGGGCCGGGCGGCTGGGGTGCGATCCTGCGTTCGGGTCCGCACGAGAAGGAGATCTGGGGGGGCGAGCCGGACACCACGAACAACCGCATGGAGCTGCTTGCGGTGATCCGGGCACTGGATGCGCTCAAGCGCCCGGTCACGGCGCGGGTCCACACCGACAGCCAGTACGTGCAGAAGGGAATCTCCGAGTGGATTCACGGCTGGAAGGCGCGCGGCTGGAAGACGGCTTCCAAGGAGCCGGTGAAGAACGCAGACCTGTGGCGTGCATTGGATGCGGCGGCGGCCCGCCACCAAGTGAAATGGCTTTGGGTGCGCGGCCACTCGGGCCATCCCGAGAACGAACGGGCCGATGCGCTGGCGCGGCGGGGCGTCGATGCGGTGCGCCGGAATGGCGCGTCGGCGCAGGGCTGAACGGAGAGCGGGAATGCGACAGATCGTACTCGACACTGAAACCACTGGCCTGGACTGGCGTAACGGAGATCGCGTCATCGAGATCGGCTGCGTCGAATTGCTCAACCGCAGCCTCACCGGGCGTCACTATCACGTGTATATCAACCCGGGGCGGAGCATCGACGCGGAGGCCGTCGCGGTGCATGGCATCACCGAGGAGTTTCTCGCCGACAAGCCCAAGTTCGCCGATATCGTCGCCGAGTTCGAGGACTTCGTCCGCGACGCCGAACTGGTGATCCACAACGCGAGCTTCGACGTCGGCTTCCTCGACTGCGAACTGGACCTGCTCGGGCGTGGAAAGCTCGCCGCGCTATGCGCGGGTGTGGTCGACACGCTCAAGATGGCCAAGGAGCAGAATCCGGGCAAGAAAGCTTCGCTCGATGCGCTGTGCGATCGCTACGAGGTCGACAATGCGCACCGCGAGTTGCACGGCGCGCTGCTGGACGCCGAGTTGCTCGCCGAGGTGTATCTGGCGATGACCCGCGGCCAGGAGAGCCTGATGATCGGGCTCGAAGACGAAGTGCCGATGCCGGAGTCCGATGCGGGCGGCGCACCGGCCGTGCGCCCGGCGCTCAAGGTGTTGCGTGCGACCGAGGACGAACTGAAGGCGCACGCCGAGGTCCTCGATGCGATCGCCAAGGCAAACAAGGGCGTATGCCTGTGGTTGCCGCCCGCAGAACAGGCGTCGCCCGCCGCTTGAAACAGCGCCGTCACGCGAGGGCGCTCAGCGCTCCTCGTTGCGCACCTTCTCGAGGCCTCTGAGGATGTCGCGGCGCGAAATCTGGCCCACCAGACGCGATCCTTCGCATACCGGCAGGCAGCGGTAGTGCTTGCTCAGGAACAGCTGGATCGCGTCGATCAGGCTGGCATCGCCCGAGATCGAAGTGACGTCGCGACTCATGAAGTCCTGCACCGTGCCTTCCTCGCGTCGGAAGTAGGAGGCATCAAGCGCAGCCTTCAGGCAGTCCTTCTCCGACAGAAAGCCGATCAGGCGACTGTTGTCATCCACTACGGGCGCGCCGCTCAGGCCATGCTTGAGCAGGGTGTGCACCGCCTTGAGCAGGTTGGTATCGGATTTGAAGGCGAGGTGGTCACCCACCATGTAGTCCTTGACAAGCAGGGAACTGAGCATGCTTTCTCCTGAGTGGAATCAGTGTTGTTCTTCGGTTTGGGCCGCGTCGAGGCGAGCCTGGCGCTTCGAACACGGGTTGCTGCAGCCGCAAGCGCCACCGCTCGCACCCAGCCCACCGCAACTGCCTGCAATGGGCTTGCGTCCGAACATGACGCCAATGGCCATGGCACCGATCACGATGCCGATCACGACGAAGGCGATCAGGAAGGTGTTCATGCGTTCAATCCTCTTTGCACAGGGCCTCGCGACCCGACGTTGAGGTGGACAATAACGCGCGCGAGGCGTTTATGGCCACGTTTTACAGTCGCAGTACGCCACCGGGCAAGGCGCTCGATGCCTCCAGACGGGTGACGGTAGGAAGCAGGTCCAGTCCCGTCTCGGCCTTGAGCGTTCGTGCGCGTTCCCGCAGGTCTTCGATGCTGCGCTCGATGGGCTCTCCATCGGCGCCGAAAGCCACGACGTTGCCGCTGTCGCAGGACGGAAAGGCAAGCGCGCGATCATCGAAGGCGCGCACGATGCGCTCGAGGCTCGCCTTGTAACCGCGCGAACGACCGAAGAGGTTCACCGCCATGATGCCTCGCTTCGACAGCCGCGCCCGCACTGCCTGGTGGAAGGGCTCGGTGTCGAGCACGCCCGCGCGCGCGTTGCGGTCGAAGCCGTCAACGAGCACGTAGTCCCACGCTTCGTCGTGCTCGAGCACGAACTGTGCACCGCAGCCGATGTGCACCGAGAAGCGCGCGTCCTCCGCCGGCAGCTTGAAGAACTGGCGCGCCGCGGCGACCACCGCGGGCGCGATCTCGACCACGCGGATCTTCGCCTGCGGCAGGTGGTGATGCACGAAGCGCGCCAGCGAGGCCGCGCCCAGGCCGATGATCAGCACCTTGCGCGGCCAGTGCGCGCCGTCGGCGGCGAGACCGTCGCGCAGCAGCAGTCCGGCCATCATCTCGCGGGTGTAGGCGAGCTCGAGCGCATGCGGCTTGCGGATGCGCATCGCGCCCTGGATCCAGTCGGAGCCGAAGTGCAGGTAGCGCACGCCGGCTTCTTCGGAGATCTCGATTGGCGGGTTCATGCGTTGTGGTCTCCGGCCAGGCGCTTGAGGGCGTAGAGGCGCTCGAGCGCCTCGCGCGGGGTGAGCGCGTCCGGGTCGATGTCGGCGAGCTCGGTGAGCACCGGGTGCGACAGCGGCGCGTCCTCCGGTTCAGGCAGCGCGGCGAAGAGGTCGGCCTGCGGGCCGGCCTCGATCTCGCGGTTCTCCAGCGCGCGCAGTCGCCGCTTGGCGTCGCGGATCACCGCGGCCGGGATGCCGGCGAGCGCGGCGACCTCGATGCCGTAGCTCTGGCTCGCCGGGCCTTCCTCCAGCGCGTGCAGGAAGACGATGCGGTGGCCGTGCTCGACCGCGTCCAGGTGCACATTCGCGCACTCGGGGTAGTCGGCGTTGAGCCGGGTGAGCTCGAAGTAGTGCGTGGCGAACAGCGTCAGCGCGCGCGACTTCTCCAGCAGGTGGCGGGCGATCGCGAAGGCGAGCGCGAGGCCGTCGAAGGTCGAGGTGCCGCGGCCGATCTCGTCCATCAGCACCAGGCTGCGTTCGGTGGCGCCGTGCAGGATGGCAGCCGCCTCAGTCATCTCGACCATGAAGGTCGAGCGCCCGGAGGCGAGGTCGTCGGATGCACCGATGCGGGTGAAGATGGCATCCAGCGGGCCGAGCTCTGCTGCATCCGCGGGCACGAAGCTGCCGACGTGGGCGAGCAGGCAGATGAGCGCGACCTGGCGCATGAAGGTCGATTTGCCGCCCATGTTGGGGCCGGTGATCATCAGCATGCGGCGCGTGGCGGCCAGGCGCGCGTCGTTGCGGATGAAGCTCTCGACCTGGCGCTCGACCACCGGATGACGGCCGCCGACGATGTTCAGGCCCGGCGTGTCGACGAAGCGCGGCTGCACGTAGCCGTAGCGCAGTGCGGCCTCGGCCAGCGCCGCGAGACCGTCGAGCAGGGCCAGCGCGCGCGCGATGCGCTGCAGCGCCGGGATGTGTGCGGCGAGCACGTCCAGCACTTGGTCGAAGAGGAGCTTTTCACGTGCCAGCGCACGCTCGTTGGCCGACAGCGCCTTGTCCTCGAAGGCCTTGAGCTCGGGCGTGATGTAGCGCTCGGCGTTCTTCAGCGTCTGGCGGCGGCGGTAGTCGTCGGGCACCTTGTCGGCGTTGGCGCGGCTGACCTCGATGTAGAAGCCGTGCACCTTGTTGAACTCGACCTTGAGCCCGGGGATGCCGCTGCGCTCGCGCTCGCGCGCCTCCAGCGCCATCAGGAACTCGCCGCAGTTGGTCTGGATGCCGCGAAGCTCGTCGAGCTCGGCATCGAAGCCGGGGGCGATCACACCGCCGTCGCGCACCATGGCGGCGGGTTCGGCGGCGATGGCCTGCTGCAGCAGCGCGAGCGGCTCGGGGGCGATGGCGAGCGCGCCGACGATCTCGGCGAGCAGCGGCGCGCGGCAGGGGGCGAGCGCGGCGGCGAGCTCGGGCAGCCGCAGCAGGCTCTCGCGCAGCGCGGAGAGGTCGCGCGGGCGGGCGCTGCGCAGCGCGATGCGGGCGGTGATGCGGTCGACGTCGGCCACGCCACGCAGCGCGCCGCGCACGGCGAAGGCGACGCGGCCGTCGCGCCCGGCCAGCGCGAACCCACCGGCGGCTGCGTCCGTGTGCTCGCTCATCTCGCTTTCGACCGTACCCACGAGTTCCGCCACCGCGGCATGGCGCGCGGCGGGTTCGGTGCGGTCGCGCAGCGGGTGGTGCAGCGCATGGCGCAGCCAGCGCGAGCCCATGCTGGTCACGCAGGTGTCGAGCAGAGAGAGCAGGGTGGGCGAGGGCTCGCCGCGCAGGGTCTCGGTGAGTTCCAGGTTGCGCCGGGTGGCGGCGTCCAGACGCAAGGTCTCCGATTCGCGCTCGACGACGAGGCTGGTGACGTGGGCGAGCGTCTGGCGCTGGGTGGCCTGGGCGTAATCGTACAGGGCCGCGGCGGCGCCGAGCGCCACCGGCAGGTCCTCGACGCCGAAGCCGGCGAGGTCGCGGGTGCCGAAGTGGGTGGTGAGCAGGCGCGTGCCGGTCTCGGCGTCGAACTGCCAGTCTGCCAGCCGGCGCTGCGCGGGGGCGAGCGCGTCGAGGAGCGGCAGGGCGAGGCCGTCGGGCACCAGCACCTCGGCCGGACGCAGGCGCTCGAACTGCGCCTGCAGCGCGTCCGACGGGCACTGCATGAGGCGGAAGTCGCCGTTGGCGAGGTTCAGCCATGCCAGCCCGAGCACGCCGCGGTGCAGGCTGGCGGCGAGCAGCAGGGAATCGCGGCGGTCATCGAGCAGCGCGGCGTCGGTCAGCGTGCCGGGGGTGACGATGCGGCTCACCGCACGCTCCATCGGTCCCTTGGTTGCGCCCGGCTCACCGACCTGCTCAGCGATCACCACCGATTCGCCGAGCCTGACCAGGCGCGCGAGGTACTGCTCGACTGCGTGGAAGGGCACGCCTGCCATGCGGATCGGCTTGCCACCCGACTGGCCGCGGGTGGTGAGCGTGATGTCGAGCAGGCGCGCGGCCTTCTCGGCGTCGTCGAAGAAGAGCTCGTAGAAATCGCCCATGCGGTAGAAGAGCAGGGTGTCCGGATGCTGCTGCTTGATCCGGAGGTACTGCTGCATCATGGGGGTGTGGGCGGCAATCTCCGCCTCGCTCAGGCTGGCCGGGCGCGCAGCCGCTTCGCCGCGCGATCGCTTGCTCGCTGCCAAGACGGCCTCAGGCCTGCATGTTGGCCGGGCGCCAGGCCTGAATGATGGGCAGCAGCTGGCCGAAGATCTTCGGCGTGGCGGCTACCACGTTACCGGAGGTGAGGTAGTTGCCCTCGCCCGACAGGTCCGACACCAGTCCACCCGCTTCCTGAATCAGCAGCACGCCAGCGGCCATGTCCCACGGCGACAGACCCATTTCCCAGAAGCCATCGAAACGGCCGGCGGCTACGTAGGCGAGGTCGAGCGAGGCAGCGCCCGGACGGCGGATGCCGGCGGTCTTCTGGGTGAGTTCCTTGAACATGCCCAGGTAGGCATCCACGTTGTCGGACTGGCGGAAAGGAAAGCCGGTGCCGATCAGGGCTTCGTTGAGGCGGGTGCGACGAGAGACGCGGATGCGGCGGTCGTTAAGGAAAGCGCCGCTGCCGCGCGAGGCGGTGAAGAGTTCGTTGGTATTGGGATCGTAGACCACGCCATGCTCCAGCACGCCGTTCTTCGTCTGCGCGATCGAGATCGCATACTGCGGGAAGCCGTGAATGAAGTTGGTGGTTCCGTCGAGCGGATCGATGATCCAGTTGAACTCGCTTTCCTGACCGTTCGCCGGCCCGGTCTCGCCGGACTCCTCTGCTAGAATCCCGTGCCCCGGGAAGGCGTCGCGCAGCACCTCGATGATGGCCTGCTCTGCGGCACGGTCCACTTCGGTGACGAAATCGTTGGGGGACTTGGACTGCACGGTCAGCAGGTCGAGCTGGTTCGCCGCGCGGTTGATGACGGACGCGGCGCGACGGGCGGCCTTGACGGCGATGTTCAGGGTGGGATGCATGCGGATCGGTCTCGGTTAAAGAATCGGGGCCTGCGACGTGCAGCGCGCGGGGCGTCAGGGACGCCTTGCCGTCTTATCGCCTTCACGTTCCGGGCAGGCAGCCCGGCAAATTCGGAAAACGCGGAATTTTAATATGAATCGCCCCCTTGCGCTCGACCGTATCCGTGTTGTCCTGTCGCGTACCAGCCACCCGGGAAACATCGGCGCTGCCGCTCGCGCGATGAAGACCATGGGTCTGCGCGACCTGTGGCTGGTGGCGCCGGAGTCGTTCCCGGATGAGGTGGCCACGGCCCGCGCCTCGGGTGCCGTGGACCTGCTCGAATCGGCCCACGTGGTCGGCAGCCTGCAGGAGGCGCTGGCCGACACCGTGTTTTCCGCCGCCCTGACGGCACGTCGGCGCGAGCTTTCGCTCCCGCGCCAGCAGGCAAGGGATGCCGCGCTGGAGCTGGTTTCGCGCACGCAGGATGGCGTGGTTGCACTGGTGTTCGGCAACGAGACCAGCGGCCTGACCAACGAGGAGGCCGCGCTGTGCAGCCTGCCGGTGACGGTCCCGACCGATCCCGACTTTTCTTCGCTCAATCTGGGGGCTGCCGTGCAGGTGTTGGCCTATGAGTTGCGGATGGCGGTACTCGGTGCCGAGGCTGCGCCTGCAGATCCGCAGCCGGAGCCCGCGACCCATGCCGATTTCGAGGGTTTCATGGCGCATCTCGAACGTGCCGTGACCGCAAGCGGCTTCCACGATCC
This sequence comes from Thauera sp. AutoDN2, assembly GCF_051280715.1. NCBI lineage: Bacteria > Pseudomonadati > Pseudomonadota > Betaproteobacteria > Rhodocyclales > Zoogloeaceae > Thauera > Thauera sp. AutoDN2. The sequence continues at coordinate 92,730 of NZ_JBNCAR010000003.1, forward strand.
CACCACGCCCAAGCGCTTGTTGCCGCGCATGCGACGACTCTTTAACCGAGTACGGCTCGAGCGCGAGGAGGTCGCGCTGCTGCGCGGCATGCTCACGACCTTTGAGACGCCGCGCAAGCGGGGCTGAGCACCCGGCTGCATGCCGTGCGCTGCGCAGACGGGGCTTTCTGCCGCTTGCGATAGTCGATTAAAATTGTCGGAAATTCAGCGCAGCCCTCGCTGTGCGACCTCCCTGCACGCTTTCTTGTCCCATCCTGGAGTTTCTCCATCATGTTCAGCCGCCTTCGAGAAGATCTGGCCAGCGTTCGCGAGCGCGATCCTGCCGCGCGCTCCACGCTCGAGGTGCTGACCTGTTATCCGGGTATTCATGCCCTGATGTTTCATCGCCTGGCACACGGTGCATGGCAGCGGGGCTGGCATTGGCTCGGGCGCTTTCTCAGCCATGTCGGGCGCTTCTTCACGGGCATCGAGATCCATCCCGGTGCAGTGATCGGGCGGCGGGTGTTCATCGACCACGGCATGGGGGTGGTGATCGGTGAGACGGCTGAAATTGGGGACGATTGCACGATCTACCAGGGCGTGACCCTTGGGGGGACGTCGCTGTATCGCGGTACCAAGCGTCACCCCACGCTCGGTCGCGGCGTCGTGGTCGGTGCAGGGGCAAAGGTGCTGGGCGGCTTCACCGTAGGCGAGGGGGCAAAGATCGGCTCGAACGCGGTGGTGGTGAAACCGGTGCCGGACGGGGCTACGGCGGTGGGAAACCCGGCACGCATCCTCGATCCGGAGCGGGATGCTGCACGCGAGCAGAAGGCGGAGGAGATCGGATTCAGCGCCTACGGTGTCACACGCGACATGGACGACCCGGTTGCGAAGGCTTTGCATGGTTTGCTGGATCATGCGGTGGAAACCGACCGCCGCATGCACGCCATCATCGCGCGCCTCGAGGCGCAGGGTGTCAAGCTGGATGACGTCGCCGAGGCGAGTGACGATTTCGACGCAGGTCGGCTGTCGAAGATGGTCGATTAGGCGGGTGGCGACTGTCGGGTGTCTGGACGCATAGGGACCGGGTCAGGCTGACGGCTGAGTAGTTGACCGTTTTTGTCGGGATAAGTATAGTCGAGCGAAATTGTAGGGTATTCGATGGAGTGAGCGCGGACACGGTTGTGCCGCAGTGCGCGGCTGATCTTGGGCCCTCTGCGGCTTCATCCCGGCTATGGCTGTTCGACTTTAGCTGTTCGAATTTCCCTGCCGCTTTTGCCCCCAGCAGATTTATTTCAGGAGCACGCATGAGACTGACGACCAAGGGCCGCTTCGCCGTTACGGCGATGATCGACCTGGCTTCGCGCGAAGCCGATGGGCCGGTCACGCTGGCCGGTATTGCAGACCGGCAGAAAATCTCGCTCTCCTATCTCGAACAACTTTTCGGCAAGCTGCGCCGTCACGACCTGGTGAGCAGCGTGCGCGGCCCGGGGGGAGGCTACCGGCTGGCGCGCGACATGGCGGAGATCACCGTGGCTGACATCATCGTCGCGGTGGATGAGCCGCTTGACGCGACCCAGTGCGGCGGCAAGGAAAACTGTCACGACGCCCATCGCTGCATGACGCACGACCTGTGGGCGAATCTCAACAAGCGCATGTACGCCTATCTGGATTCGGTAACCCTGGACGCTCTGGTGAATCGCCGCATCCTGCCGGACTCCGAAACCTCGGTGCTCAAGAACATGCACCGCCGAAGCATGGCAGCCACCCGTCAGGTCGCGGCGGTCTGAGCGCAGTCCGCATCCATTCACGACGTAGTATGCGCTTTACGCCCACTTACCTAGACTGGAACGCAAGCACGCCGCTGGACCCCGTAGTGCGCGAGGCGATGCTGCCCTGGCTGGGTGCGGCCGAGCCGGCACGCTTCGGCAACGCGTCCAGCCGTCACGAGTATGGTCGTCAGGCGCGTGCAGCCGTGGATGAGGCGCGCGCGCGCGTGGCGACGGCAGTCGGCGCACATGCGACCGAGGTGATCTTCACGAGCGGCGGGTCGGAGGCGAACAACCTCTTCCTCAAGGGCGCGGCCGGCGTCATGAAGCCGGGCCTGGTGGCCGTGAGCGGCATCGAACACCCTTGCGTGCGTGAGCCTGCACGACAGCTGCGGCGCAGCGGCTGGACGATGCGCGAGATCGCGGTGGACGTCCAAGGGCGCGTGGCACAGGAGGATTGGCAGACGGTGCTGTCCGACAAGCCGCGTCTGGTGTCGGTGATGCTGGCGAACAACGAGACCGGCGTGATTCAGGACATCGGTAGCCTGGCTGTAGAAGCTCGCGCTGCCGGCGCGCTGTTTCACTCGGATGCGGTGCAGGCGCTGGGCAAGATCGAGGTCGACTTTCGCGGCCTCGGTGTCCATGCGCTCACGCTTTCCGCGCACAAGATCGGCGGGCCGCTGGGGGCGGGGGCGCTCGTTGTGGACAAGCGTGTCGAGCTCGCGCCCTTGATCGCTGGTGGCGGTCAGGAGCGGGGGTTGCGCTCCGGCACCGAGAACGTGGCGGCGATCGTCGGCTTCGGCGCTGCCTGCGAGCTTGCTGTCGCGCGGCGCGAGGCGGAACATGCGCGCCTGACCACGCTGCGCGACGAGATCGAAGCTGCGCTGGCGGCGCGTGGTGCGCAGATTTTCTCTGCTGGCGCGCTGCGCCTGCCGAATACCGTATTCTTCGCCCTCGCCGGAATTGACGGTGAGACCCTCGTGGGCAAGCTCGACCGTGCGGGCTTCGCCTGTGCGAGTGGTTCCGCCTGTTCGAGCGCAAACCCCGAGCCTTCGCATACCCTGCTTGCGATGGGGGTGGAGCCCGGTCTTGCGCGCGGTGCGCTGAGGGTGAGTCTTGGTCGCGACACCTGCGAAGACGACGTGCGGCGTTTTGTGCAGACCTTTGTCCGCGTCGCAGACGAATTGAAGAACCTGGCGTCGGTGGCGCGCTGAACGACACGCCCCGGCAGACGTGATACACGAACAACGAACTTGCGGAGAGACGCAATGCTGAAGTTCCCCATCTACCTTGACTACTCGGCCACGACCCCGGTGGATCCGCGCGTCGCGCAGAAGATGATCCCCTGGCTCACCGAGCATTTCGGCAACCCCGCCAGCCGCTCGCACGCCTTCGGCTGGGAAGCCGAGAAGGCCGTCGAGGACGCGCGTGAACAGGTTGCCGCATTGGTGAATGCGGACGCCAAGGAGATCATCTGGACCTCCGGCGCCACCGAGTCGAACAACCTTGCGATCAAGGGCGCTGCGCACTTCTATCAGGGCAAGGGCAAGCACGTCATCACCGTCAAGACGGAACACAAGGCCGTGCTCGACACGGTGCGCGAGCTCGAGCGCGAGGGTTTCGAGGCCACGTATCTCGACGTGCAGGAGAACGGCCTGATCGATCTCGAGGTGCTCAAGGCGGCGATCCGCCCTGACACCATCCTGATCTCGGTAATGTTCGTGAACAACGAGATCGGTGTGGTGCAGCCGATCGCCGAGATCGGCGAGCTGTGCCGCGAGAAGGGCATCGTCTTCCACGTCGACGCTGCGCAGGCGACCGGCAAGGTGGACATCGACCTGGCCAGGCTCAAGGTGGATCTGATGAGCTTCTCGGCGCACAAGACGTACGGCCCCAAGGGCATCGGCGCGCTGTACGTGCGCCGCAAGCCGCGCGTGCGCCTGGAAGCGCAGATGCACGGCGGCGGCCATGAGCGCGGCCTGCGCTCCGGCACGCTCGCCACTCACCAGATCGTGGGGATGGGTGAAGCCTTCCGCATTGCACGCGAGGAGATGGCCGGGGAAAATGCGCGCATCACCAAGCTGCGCGACAAGCTGCTCGCCGGCCTGACCGACATCGAGGCCACCTATGTGAACGGCGACCTCGAGCACCGTGTGCCGCACAACCTGAACATCTCCTTCGCCTACGTCGAAGGCGAGTCGTTGATCATGGCGATCAAGGACATCGCGGTGTCGTCCGGTTCGGCGTGCACCTCGGCCAGCCTGGAGCCGTCCTATGTGCTGCGCGCGCTGGGTCGCAACGACGAGCTTGCGCACAGCTCGATCCGCTTCACCATCGGCCGCTTCACCACGGAAGAGGAAGTCGACTTCACGATCGACCTGCTGCACAAGAAGATCGGCAAGCTGCGCGAGCTCTCCCCGTTGTGGGAGATGTACAAGGACGGCGTGGATCTTGACGCCGTGCAGTGGGCGGCGCACTGATCGGTACGCGCGCGGTCGAAGCAACAGAGACAACCCCAGCAGGAGAAAAACATGGCATACAGCGAAAAGGTCCTGGACCACTACGAGAACCCCCGCAACGTCGGCTCCTTCGGCAAGGATGAGGAAGGCGTGGCGACCGGCATGGTCGGCGCGCCCGCCTGTGGCGACGTCATGAAGCTGCAGATCAAGGTCGGCAAGGATGGCGTGATCGAGGACGCCAAGTTCAAGACCTATGGCTGCGGCTCGGCGATCGCATCGAGCTCGCTCGTCACCGAGTGGGTCAAGGGCAAGACCATTGATCAGGCGCTCGAGATCAAGAACACCCAGATCGCCGAAGAGCTGGCCCTGCCGCCGGTGAAGATCCACTGCTCGATCCTCGCCGAGGACGCGATCAAGGCCGCCGTGGCCGACTACAAGAAGAAGCACGACGCCTGACCGGCTCGTTCAGTACAGGAGGAATCATGGCCGTCACGCTTTCCGAATCCGCCGCCCGGCATGTGTCCACTTTCATTGCCAAGCGTGGCAAGGGGCTGGGCATCCGTCTCGGCGTGAAGACCTCGGGCTGCTCGGGCATGGCCTACAAGCTCGAGTTCGTCGACAACACCGAGGACGAGGACCTGGTCTTCGAGAGTCATGGCGTCAAGGTCGTCATCGACCCGAAGAGCCTGTCTTACCTCGATGGCACCGAACTGGACTTCGTCAAGGAAGGGCTCAACGAGGGCTTCAAGTTCAACAACCCGAACGTGAAGGATCAGTGCGGGTGCGGCGAAAGCTTCAACGTCTGAGCCGCGCGCGATGAGCATCGACCTGACGCAGGACTTCTTCGCGCTGTTCGGGCTGCCGCGCCGTTACGCGCTCGACGAGGGTGCGCTCGAGGCCGCCTGGCATACGCTGCAGTCCCAGGTGCACCCGGACCGGCACGTACACCTGTCGGACACCGAGAGGCGCCTGTCGATGCAATGGGCGACGCGGGTGAACGAGGGCTTTCGCACCCTGCGCAAGCCGCTCGCGCGCGCGCAGTACCTGCTCGAGCTGGCCGGAGTCGATGCCGCGCTGGAAACCAACACCGCCATGTCGCCCGAGTTCCTGATGGAACAGATGGAGTGGCGCGAAGCGGTGGAAGAAGCCCGCATCGCCGCCGACGCGGGCGAGCTCGAGGAGCTGCACCGCCGCCTGCTCGGTCATGCGCGTGAGGTGCGCGGCCATCTGGCCGAGCAGCTCGACACACGACACGACTACGAAGCGGCTGCCGACACCGTGCGTCGGCTGATGTTCGTGGACAAACTCCAGCAAGAAATCGACGAGGCCCTGCTGGCCCTCGAAAACGAGTAAGCACGGAACGAAGACCCGATGGCCCTGCTGCAAATCGCTGAACCCGGCATGTCCGCCGAGCCGCACAAGCACCGGCTCGCGGTGGGCATTGATCTGGGGACCACCAATTCGCTCGTCGCCACAGTGCGCAACGGCATTGCCGTCTGCCTGCCGGACGAGACGGGCCGCACCATGCTGCCGTCCGCGGTCCGCTACCTCACCGAGGGGGGGGTCGAGGTTGGCCTTGCGGCGCTCAAGGCGCAGGCGGTCGACCCGCGCAACACCATTGTCTCGGTCAAGCGCTTCATGGGGCGTGGCCTCAAGGACGTCGCCCACATCGAGGCCGTACCCTACGACTTCGAGGACGCCAAAGGCATGCTGCGCCTGCGCACCGTGCAGGGCGTGAAGAGCCCGGTGGAGGTATCTGCCGAGATCCTGCGCCTTCTGCGCGAGCGCGCGGAGGCCAGTCTGGGCGGTGCGCTCGTCGGCGCCGTCATTACCGTGCCGGCCTACTTCGACGACGCCCAGCGCCAGGCTACCAAGGATGCCGCGCGCCTGGCGGGACTGGACGTGCTGCGTCTGCTCAACGAGCCCACCGCTGCTGCAGTGGCCTACGGTCTCGACAATGCGGCCGAAGGCGTCTATGCCGTGTACGACCTTGGCGGCGGCACCTTCGACCTCTCCATCCTCAAGCTTTCGCGTGGCGTGTTCGAGGTGTTGTCCACGAACGGCGACGCGGCCCTCGGCGGTGACGACTTCGATCATCGCCTGTTCTGCTGGATTCTCGACAAGTCCAAGATCTCGCCGCCGTCCCTGCAGGATGCGCGTCGGCTGCAGATGAAGGCGCGCGAAGCGAAGGAACTGCTCACCAGTTGCGAGGAGGCGCCGGTGCATGTACGCCTGGCTTCGGGCGAGGAGGTGGACCTGGTGGTCACGCGCGAAGAGTTCGCCGAGATGACCGCCAACCTCGTGCAGAAGACGCTGACGCCGGTGCGCAAGGCGCTGCGCGACGCCGGACTCGCCCCGGATGAAATCAAGGGTGTGGTCATGGTCGGCGGGGCAACGCGCATGCCGCACATCCAGCGCGCGGTGGCGAACTACTTCGGCCAGGAACCGCTCACCAACCTCGACCCCGACAAGGTCGTTGCGCTGGGCGCCGCGATGCAGGCGAACGTGCTCGCGGGCAACCGTGCCGGAGAGGACGACTGGCTGCTGCTCGACGTCATTCCGCTCTCGCTCGGTCTGGAGACGATGGGTGGGCTGGTCGAGAAAGTCATCCCGCGCAACTCCACGCTGCCGATCGCGCGTGCCCAGGAATTCACCACCTTCAAGGACGGCCAGACCGCGATGGCTTTCCATGTTGTGCAGGGCGAGCGCGAGCTCGTGTCAGACTGCCGCTCGCTCGCGCGTTTTGAGCTGCGTGGCATCCCGCCGATGGTGGCGGGGGCGGCACGTATCCGGGTCACCTTCCAGGTGGACGCCGATGGTCTGCTGTCGGTGTCTGCGCGCGAGATGTCCTCTGGGGTGGAGGCGAGCGTGCTCGTAAAGCCGTCCTACGGCCTGTCCGACGACGAGATCGCGGAGATGCTGCGTTCCGGCGTCGATCACGCCGGCGACGATATGCTGGCACGTGCGCTGCGCGAACAGCAGGTTGAGGCCGACCGGGTGATCGAGGCGGTCGCCGCAGCGCTCGACAAGGACGGCGAGTTGCTCGACGTTGAGGAGCGCGCGCGCATCGACGCCGTGCTGGCAAGCCTGCACCAGCTTCGCGCTGGCGAGGACCATCGCGCGATCAAGGCCGGCATCGACGCCGTTGCCCGCGCCACCGACGAATTTGCCGCCCGCCGTATGGACAACAGCATTCGCAGCGCGCTTGCTGGCCATAAGGTGGATGAACTGAATTTCTGAAGCACGAAACCATGACCCAGATCATCGTCCTGCCCCACGTCGAACTCTGCCCGGATGGTGGCGTCATCGACGTCGCACCCGGTACCACCATCTGCGACGGCCTGCTGGATCACGGCATCGAGATCGAACACGCCTGCGAGAAATCCTGTGCGTGCACCACCTGCCACGTGATCGTACGCGAAGGCTTTGATTCGCTGAACGAAGCCACCGAGGATGAGGAAGACCTGCTCGACAAGGCCTGGGGCCTGGAGCCGAACTCACGCCTGTCCTGCCAGACGGTAATCGCTGACACGCCGCTGGTGGTCGAGATCCCGCGCTATACCATCAACATGGCTCGCGAAGGAAAGCACTGACATGAAGTGGACAGAGGTTCAGGAAATCGCCATCCAGCTCGCTGACGCGCATCCAGAGGTCGATCCGACAAAGCTGAATTTCGTCGACCTGATGAACTGGGTCATGGCGCTGCCCGAGTTCGACGACGACCCAAAGCGCTGCGGCGAGCGCATTCTCGAGGGCATCCAGCAGGCCTGGATCGACGAAGTCGCCTGACCGCCGCAGCGACGACGTCAGCACCAAAAGCGATATCAGCGCGGCCGCCACCGCAGCGTCTCCCCGGCATATCGACCGGGGGCGCGTTGCGGTTTTTCTGCAACGCCCGATTCAGAGCTCCGAACCCGGCAGATCCTCGCGCCTGAGCAGAAAGACCATGTCGTCTCCGCCCCGGGTGGAGAGCCAGTTGAAGGGCAGGTCGGGGAAGGCCTCTTCGACGATTGAACGGTTGTGTCCGACCTCGACTGCAAGGAGTCCGCCCGGGTTCAGGTGCGCAGCAGACTCGGCGATCAGGCGCCGCACCACATCCAATCCATCGTCGCCCGAGGCGAGCGCCATCTGCGGCTCATGCAGGTATTCCGGCGGGAGCGCGTCCATGGCCTCTGCGGTGACGTAGGGGGGATTGCTCAGGATCAGATCGAAGCTGCGCCCCTGCAGGGCTGAGAACACGTCGCTGCAGACGAGTTCGACGCGCTCTTCCAGTCCGTAGTCCTCCACATTGATGCGTGCGACCTCGAGCGCATCCGCGGAAAGGTCTGCACCCACCACCGCAGCGTGCGGGAAGGCGTGTGCCATCAGGATCGCGAGGCACCCTGAGCCGGTGCACAGGTCAAGCACACTGCCCACGGCCTCCGGGTCTTCCACCCAGGGTGCCAGCCCGTCCTCGAGCAACTCGGCGAAGAAGGACCGGGGCACGATCACGCGCGGGTCCACCGTGAAGCGGAAATCTCCCAGCCAGGCTTCACCCAGGATGTAGGCGGTCGGCAAGCGTTCGTCTGCGCGTTGTTCGATCGCCTGCAGCAGGTCGAGGCGTTCTTCCCCAGGAATGCAGGCATCGAGGAAGGGTTCAAGACGATCGAGGGGCAGGGCGAGCGTGCCGAGGATCAGCCATACGGCCTCGTCGAAGCTGTCCTGTACGCCATGGCCGCAGAAGATGCCGGCGCGGTTGAAGCGGGTAACTGCGTAGCGCAGCCAGTCGCGGACGGTGACGAGCTCGGCAAGGGGACCGTGCTCATGTTCGTGATCGTGCTCGTCTTCCGGGTGTTCGTCGTGGTGCATCAGGGCCTCTTGGGTTCGGTGTGCGTCGCATGATCGCCACGCACGGGATTTCGTGGGAGCGGGCTTGCCCGCGAAAGGTGTGCAGTGGGCTGAAGGCGTTACGGGGTGGCGATGTCTGGCCGGGGGCTGGTTCCTGGATTCGCCGTCGTCACATCAGGCCGTCAGCAGTCCCTCCAGGGTTCGCTCGTAGACCACCGAAAGCGGTTCGATCGCATCGAGGGAAACGCATTCGTTCACCTGGTGAATGCTTGCATTGACCGGGCCGAACTCGACCACTTCCTTGCAGATCTCGGCGATGAAGCGTCCGTCGGAGGTGCCGCCGGTGGTTGACAGCTCGGTTTCCACTCCCAGCGTATCCAGGATTGCCGCCGATAGCGCGCCGACCAGCCTGCCTCGCCCGGTGATGAAGGGTTTTCCCGACAAGTGCCAGTCGACCTCGTAGTCCAGTCCGTGGCGGTCGAGTACATCATGCGTGCGGGCCTTGAGGGTTTCGGCGCTCGACCCGGAGCTGAAACGGAAGTTGAACATCACCTCGCACACGCCCGGGATGACGTTGTTGGCGCCGGTTCCTGCGTGGATGTTGGACACCTGCCAGGTGGTGGGCGGGAAGAACGCGTTGCCCTCGTCCCAGGTGGTCGATGCCAACTCGGCCAGCGCTGGTGCGAAAAGGTGGATCGGGTTGCGCGCGAGCTGTGGATAGGCGACGTGCCCCTGCTTGCCCTTGACGCGCAGCGTGCCCGAAAGCGAGCCACGCCGGCCGTTCTTGATCATGTCGCCCAAGGTCTTCACCGAGGTTGGTTCGCCAACGATGCAGTAGTCCAGGCGCTCGCCACGGGCAGCGAGCGCCTCCACCACCTTGACCGTACCGTGGGTGGCGATGCCTTCCTCATCGGAGGTCAGCAGCAGCGCGATGCTGCCGTCGTGGGCGGGGTGCTGCGCCACGAAGCGCTCGATCGCGGTCACGAATGCCGCGAGCGAGGTCTTCATGTCGGCAGCGCCCCGTCCGTACAGCATGCCCTCGCGCTCGGTGGGTGCGAAGGGCGGAGTGGTCCAGGCCTCGGCCGGTCCGGGAGGTACCACGTCGGTGTGGCCAGCGAAGCAGAGCACGGGCGTCGCGGTTCCGCGCCGCGCCCACAGATTGCTGACGCCGCCGGTGTCGATGCGCTCGATCGTGAACCCGAGCGGGCGCAGCCGGTCGGTGATCAGTTCGAGGCAGCCTGCATCGTCGGGCGTGACCGATGGGCGAGCGATGAGCGCACGGGCCAGGGCCCGCGTGGAAAGGTCTTCTGTCATGGGGGTCTCGGGCACGACCGGCAGTGCGGTCGCGCCTCAGTACGTGCTCAGTTGTTGTTCAGGTCGAGCGTGAACTCCTGGAACGAGGCGCCGTCCGGCGAACTCGCTTCGAAGTCCATCGCTTTCGGCGTCCGAACCTGTGTCGACTTCAACTCTGCGCTCTGGATCTGCGCGTTGTTGATCAGCCAGTGCAGGTTCGTGGGCGAATCGGCGTTGGCCAGCGCCTCTTCCAGCGTGACCTGCTTTTCGCTGTAGAGCCGGTACAGTGCCTGTTCGAAGGTCTGCGAGCCGGGCGCCAGCGATTGCTCCATGGCCTCCTTGATGCCGTTCAGTTCGCCACGTTCGATCAACTCGGCAGTGTGGCGGGTGTTCATCAGGATCTCCACTGCGGGAATGCGCTTGCCGTCGGGCTTGCGCACCAGCCGCTGGGAGACGATGCAGCGCAGGGCGACGGCGAGGTCCAGGTAGAGCAGCTGACGGTTCTCCAGCGGGAAGAAGTTCACGATGCGGTTGAGGGCATGGTAGGCGTTGTTCGCGTGCAGCGTTGCGAGGCAGAGATGGCCCGTCTGCGAATACGAGATCGCTGCCTGCATGGTTTCCCGGTCGCGGATCTCACCGATCAGGATGCAGTCCGGGGCCTGGCGCATGGCATTGCGCAAGGCCTCGTTCCAGCTCTTGGTGTCGATGCCGACCTCGCGCTGGTTCACCACCGACTTGCGGTGTCTGAACAGGTACTCGATCGGGTCCTCCACCGTGAGGATGTGACCGCTGCGGCTCCCGTTGCGGTGGTCGAGCATGGAGGCCAGCGTGGTGGATTTGCCCGAGCCGGTCGCCCCTACCACGAGCACGAGGCCGCGCTTTTCCATCACCACTTCATTGAGCACCGGCGGCATCCCCAGGCTCTCGATGGTCGGGATATCGCTCTGAATGTAGCGCACCACCACTGCCATCGAGTTGCGTTGCCAGAACACGTTGACCCGGAAGTTGCCCAGGTCCCGACGACCGAAGGAGAGGTTGAGTTCCCGATCCTTTTCGAGGGTGGTCATCTGCGCCGGGGTGATGGCCTCGGTCAGCATGCGCTGGATCATCAGCGGATCCATCATCTGCTGATTGATCGGCATGGTGTGCCCCTGGATCTTGATGTGGATCGGGGCGCCTGCAGTGATGAAGAGGTCCGAGGCCTTTTTCTCGGCCATTAGCTGGAAGAGACTGTCGAAAATCATGGCGTCAAGGCCCCGGACAAAAGATCGTGAGCATCGCAGGAGCGCCTCTTCCGCGCACGCAAGGTCATCGCGGCAGAGGCGCTCCTACGGAGTGAATCAAGCGCCGCGAAGCAACTCGTTGATGCCGGTCTTGGCGCGCGTTTGGGCGTCCACCTTCTTCACGATCACCGCGCAGTACAGGCTGTACTTGCCGCAGGCCGAGGGCAGACTGCCGGGCACCACGACCGCGCCCGCCGGCACACGGCCGTAGGTGATTTCGCCGGTTTCGCGATCGTAGATCTTGGTGCTCATGCCGATATACACGCCCATCGACAGCACCGCGTTCTCCTCGATGATCACGCCTTCCACCACCTCGGAACGCGCGCCGACGAAGACGTTGTCCTCGATGATCACCGGGCCGGCCTGCACCGGTTCGAGCACGCCGCCGATGCCGACACCGCCCGACAGGTGCACGTTCTTGCCGATCTGCGCGCAGGAGCCGACCGTGGCCCAGGTGTCGACCATGGTGCCTTCATCGACGTAGGCGCCGATGTTCACATAGGACGGCATCAGCACCACGTTCCTGCCGATGAAGCTTCCCTTGCGTGCGACGGCCGGCGGCACCACGCGGAAGCCGCCTTCGCGGAACTGCTCTGGCGTGTAGTCGCCGAACTTGGTCGCCACCTTGTCGAAGAAGTTGAGGCCGCCGGCCTGTACCACCTCGTTGTCACGCAGGCGGAAGGAGATCAGCACGGCTTTCTTGATCCACTGGTTGACCACCCACTGGCCGTCCTTCTTCTCGGCCACGCGCAGCGTGCCGGCGTCCAGGCCGGCAATGACCTCTTCCACCGCATTGCGGATCTCGGCCGGGGCGGAGGCGGGCGACAGGCTGGCGCGGTTTTCGAAAGCGTCGTCGATGATCGGTTGCAGAGCGTGCATGTGGGAAATCTCTCTCAGAGTGTTTTGCAGAAATCGATGATGCGCTCGGCCGCCTCGACGCACTCGTGCGTGTCGGCCACCAGCGCGATGCGTACGAAGCCGGCGCCCGGATTTACGCCATCGGCTTCGCGGGCGAGGAAGCTGCCCGGCAGGACCGTTACATTATATTCAGCCTGCAGACGGCGGGCGAACTCGGTGTCCGGGATCGGTGTGCGCACCCAGTAGTAGAAGCCGGCGTCCGGCAGCGACACCGGCAGCCAGGGCTGCAGCATGGGCGTGATGCGGGCGAACTTGTCGCGGTAGAGGCGGCGGTTCTCCTCGACATGCTCCTCGTCGTTCCACGCCACCACCGAGGCGGCCTGCACTGCCGGGTTGAGCGCGCAGCCGTGGTAGGTGCGGTACAGCAGGAAGTCCTTCAGGATCCGCGCATCGCCTGCCACGAAGCCAGAGCGCATGCCGGGCACGTTCGAGCGCTTCGACAGGCTGGAGAACATCACCACGTTGCGAAAATCCGTGCGCCCCAGGCGCCAGGCCGCCTCCAGGCCGCCGATCGGCCTGGCGTCGTCGTCGAAGTAGATCTCGGAATAGCACTCGTCGGCAGCGATCACGAAGCCGTAGCGGTCAGACAGCTCGAACAGCGTCTTCCACTCCTCGAGCTTCAGCAGCCGCCCGGTGGGGTTGCCCGGCGAACACACATAGACGAGCTGGACGTCGCGCCAGACGGCCTCGTCGATGCTGCCGAAATCCGAGCCGAAGCCGTTCTCGGGCAGGTTGTTGATGAAGATCGGCTCGGCGTTGGCGAGCAGGGCCGCCCCTTCGTAGATCTGATAGAAGGGGTTCGGGCACAGGACCTTGGCGCCGGGTTTCGTGCCATCGACCACGCACTGCGCGAAGGCGAACAGTGCCTCGCGCGTGCCCGCGACCGGGATCACCTGCGTTGCCGGGTCGATCTTCGGCAAGCCAAAGCGGCGTTCGAGCCAGTGCGCGATCGCGCCCCGTAGCGCGTCACTGCCGAGCGTGGCGGGGTAGCTCGACAGGCCGCCAAGGTTGTCGGCCAGCGTCTGGCGGATGAAGCCCGGCGTCGGGTGCTGCGGCTCGCCGATCGACAGCCGGATCGGCTTCAGGTGCGCGGGCGGCTCGATGCCTGCGAACAGCGCGCGCAGTTTCTCGAAGGGGTAGGTCTGCAGGCGGGCAAGATTCGGATTCACTTTGATACGGATCGGGTACGCGCCGTGCGCGTCCGCGCGAAGTCGGGAAGGGTGGAAATGGTATCATGAGCAGCCTTTCCGACCGCCCTGCGGCGCGTTCGCGCGCGCTCTCCGCCTGGTTCCGACGTGCGTCTCTCCAAGCTCAAACTCGCCGGTTTCAAGACCTTCGTCGACCCGACCACGGTGCTTACGCCCGGCAACCTCGTCGGCGTGGTGGGACCCAATGGCTGCGGCAAGTCCAACATCATCGACGCGGTACGCTGGGTGCTGGGCGAAACGCGGGCCTCCGCGCTGCGCGGCGAGTCGATGCAGGACGTGATCTTCAACGGCTCGACGACGCGCAAGGCGGTATCGCGTGCGAGCGTGGAGCTGGTGTTCGACAATGCCGAGGGCAAGGCTGCGGGGCAGTGGTCGCGCTACGCCGAGATTTCGGTCAAGCGCGTGCTCGACCGTTCGGGCGAGTCGACCTATTACATCAACAACGTGCACGTCCGCCGCAAGGACGTCATCGACCTGTTCCTCGGCACCGGCCTGGGTCCGCGCGCCTACGCGATCATCGAGCAGGGCATGATCTCTCGCATCATCGAGGCGCGCCCGGAAGAGATCCGTGGCTTCCTCGAGGAGGCGGCGGGCGTCACCAAATACCGTGAGCGGCGCAAGGAGACCGAGGGGCGGCTGCGTGACGCGCGCGACAACCTGGCCCGCCTGGACGACATCCGCATGGAGCTGGGCGAGCGCATCGGCCACCTCGAGGGGCAGGCCGAAGTGGCGGCTCGGTACCAGCAGCTCAGCGCCGTCCACACCGAGCGGCAGCAGTTGCTCTGGTTGCTCAAGCGCAACGAGGCACGTGATGCGCACGCGCGGATCGCGGCCGAGCTCGGTGAAACCGCCCGCCGGGTCGAGCTCGACAGCGAGCGTCTGCAGAGTCTGGAGACGGCAATCGAAACCTGCCGCGACGCCCACTTCCAGGCGTCGGAGTCGGTCCATGAAGCGCAGAACGACCTGTTCGCCGTCAGCGCCGAGGTGAGCCGGCTCGAGACCGAGCTCCAGCACCTGGGCGAGGCGCGCAAGCGGCTCGAAGCGCGCATCACTCAGCTCGGGCTTGACCATGCGCACTGGCAGGCGCGCCGCGAGGGACTGGCGGGCGACCATGAGCGCTGGTCGGAACTGGCGCTCAATGCGGCGATGCGTGCGGAGCAGGCCGAGGCGCGCCATGCGGAGATCGCCGACCGTGTGCCGGAGCTTGATGCGGCACGCCAGGCGGCGGATACGACGGTCGCTGCAGCCCGCCGCGAACTGGCGCAGACCGAACAGCAGCTGCGGGTGGAGGAGGCGAACCGCGCGAGCGCTCACCGCGCGCTCGAGGCCCTGCAGCAGCGGCGCGGCCGGCTCGAGGCCGAGCGCGCCGCGATTACCGGTCCGGACGCGTGCGCATTGCTCGAGCGCGAAGCGCGGCTGGAGGCGCTGCAGGAAGCGTCCGAGCAGGCGCACCAGGAGCTGGGCGCTTTGCAGGCGCGCCTGCCGGATGCGCAGGGGGCGCTCAAGACGGCGCTCGAGCGAGAACGCGCTGCGCAGCGCAACCTCACCGAACTGCGCGCGCGGCGGGACGCGCTGGTCCAGTTGCAGGCTCGGGTGCAGGCACAGGGCAAGCTCGGGGACTGGCTCAAGCGTCACCGACTCGAGCAGCTCCCGCCGCTGTGGGAGCTCCTGCAGGTGAAGGCCGGCTGGGATGCCGCGGTCGAGGCCGTGCTGCGCGAAAGATTGTCCGCGCTGATCGCGCCCGATGAAGCAGCCGCGCGGTCCGCCGCGCACAGCCTGCTCGACGAGGCCCCGCCGGAATCGGTCGCGATCGGTCTCGGGCTGGCGCAGCAGGTCGCAGATTCGCCCGCGAACGCGGTGGTCTTGGCAGGGACCGTGCCGCTCGGCACGCTGGTGACCTGCATACGGGCAGAGCTCGCACCATTGCTGGAGGATCTGCTTGAAGGCTGCTACGCGGTCGAGGCCCTCGGCCCGTGGATTGCCCGCCATGCAGAGCTTCCCGTGGGCGTAAGGCTGGTCGGTGCGCAGGGTCAGGTGCTCACGCGCGCAAGCCTTTCGTACCATGCGCCCGACACCCGCACGCACGGCGTCATCGAGCGCCAGCGCGAGATCGAGAGTCTTGCCCATGCGCAGCAGACACTGGAGGAAGAGGCGCTGATCGCGCATGACGCGCTGCACGCGGCCGAGGCCGCGGCGAGTGATGTGCAGGAGCGCATTGGCGCGCTGCGCAAGGACGCGCAGGCGGTGCAGTCGCAGGTCCATGCCGAGCAGGTCGAGGTGCTCAAGCTCGCGCAGGCCCGCAGTCGGGCCGAAGAGCGCCGCAGCCAGCTGGTGCGCGACCTGGAGGATGTATTGCATCTCGAAGGCACCGAGCGAGAGCACCTCACGCGGGCCGAGCTGGAGCAGGCGCGCGCTGCAGAGCTGGCGGCGCTTCAGCGTGAGCGGCTGGAGGCTGCCAGCGAGATCCTGCGCGATCGGGAGCAGGCGCTGCGCGAGGCGCGCGCGCTGGAACAGTCTGCGGGCCGGGAGCTTCAGGAAGCCCGCTTCTCCGAGCGTGAGTGCGCGGGCAAGCTCGACGATATCGCCCGTAACCGGCAACTCGCAGAGGAGCAGCTTGCACGCATCGAAAGCGAAAGCCGCACCCGCGAGGCTGAGCTTGAAGCGACCGATGACCGCCGGGGTACCGAGGCCCTGCACACGGCGCTCGAACTGCGCACCCGCCGCGAGGCAGCGTTGGCCGCGCGGCGCGACGCGCTGGCCGATGCGGCCGCCGCCCTGAAGCAGGTGGAGGAGGCGCGCCTGCGCACCGAACACGAGGCTGCACCGATCCGCAGCCGCGTGGCCGAGTTGCGTCTGGCCCTGCAGGCCGCCGAGCTGTCGGTGCAGCAGTTCGAGGAGCGCCTGATCGAGGTGAAGGCGGATGAAGCCGCACTCACGCCCCTGCTTCAGGAGGGGCCGAGGGAAGGCAGTCTGCAGCGTGAGCTTGCCCGGCTTGCACGCGAGATCGCTGAACTGGGCGCGGTGAATCTGGCTGCGCTGGACGAGTTGAAGAGTGCAGCGGAACGCAAGGGCTACCTCGATGCTCAGACCGAAGACCTGCTGCAGGCGATCGACACGCTTGAAGATGCGATCCGTCGCATCGACAGGGAAACGCGCGAGCAGTTGCAGGAGACCTACAATACGGTCAATCGGCAGTTTGCGGCGCTGTTCCCGCAGCTGTTCGGCGGCGGACGGGCGGAGCTGGTGCTGACCGGCGAGGAGATTCTCGACGCGGGCATCCAGATCGTGGCGCAACCGCCGGGCAAGAAGAACGCGTCCATCCACCTGCTGTCGGGGGGCGAAAAGGCGCTGACCGCGATTGCGCTGGTGTTCTCGATGTTCCAGCTCAACCCGGCGCCCTTCTGCATGCTTGACGAGGTGGATGCGCCGCTGGACGATACGAACACCGAGCGCTATGCGAACATGGTCAAGCGCATGTCATCGCAGACGCAGTTCATCTTCATCAGTCACAGCAAGATCACGATGGAGTATGCACAGCAGCTTGTGGGGGTGACGATGCAGGAACAGGGCGTTTCGCGCGTCGTGGAAGTGGATATCGAAGAGGCGCTGCGCCTGGCCGATCCGGTCGCGGCGTAGGGCATACGGGGCAAGACGGAGTCTTTCGGAAAACTCATGGACAGCGAACTTCAGATCGCGCTGGTTGCAGTCGGAATCGGCGCGGTGGTACTGGTGGTCGGCTACAACAAGTGGCAGGAGCGCAAGCACCAGCGCAACGCCGAGCGCGCCTTCAGGTCGGAGCACCGCGATGTGCTGCTCGAGCCGCGCGCCGACGCGGAGGGTGGGGGCGGGTCGGCGCGCCGGGAGCCCGGCGAGTTCCGCGTGGACAGCGAGTCGGACAATGCTGCGCGGCGCGTCAGTGAAGCGCCCTTGCGACGCAGCGTGCCCGACCTGCCGCGTCTGCTGGACGCTCGCGCAGATTGCGTGATCCGGCTCGAGACGATCGAAGCGCTGGACGTTTCGCGCGTCTGGAACGAACAGATCGCCCAGCTCGCGGGCCTGAGCAAGCCGGTGCGCTGGTTCGGCTTCAAGGACACCGAGAACCTCTGGCAGCAGCTCGGCCCTGACAGCGAAGGCACGTGCAACTGGTTCTGTGCGGCGCTCCAGCTCGTGGACCGGCATGGATCGATCGGTGAAACCGACTTCATGCGCTTTACCGGCGGCGTGCAGCGCGTGGCGGATGCCTTGATGGCGCTCCCGCCGGGTTTGCCGCCGCGGGCCGAAACCCTGAAGCACGCCGCTGAGCTCGACCGCTTCTGCGCGGATGTGGATGTGCAGATCGGCGTGAATATCGTCGCCCGCGACGGCCAGTTCGAAGGCGGTGAGATCCGGCGCCAGGCGGAACGCCTCGGCCTGACCCTGGGCGAGGATGGCTGCTTCCATGCGATCGACGGCACCAGCAGCCAGTTCATGCTTGCGAACCTCGACGCCGGGCTGTTCTCGCGCGACAACCTCGACAAGCTTGTCACGCCCGGCATCACGCTGGTGATCGACGTCCCGCGCGTCGCGCACGGCGCCCAGGTCTTCGAGCGCATGATGCACACCGCGAACGAGCTCGCGCGCGCGCTCGACGGCGATGTGGTCGATGACAACCGCGCGCCTTTCGGTACGGATGCGGCAGCGCTGATCCGGGTGCAGATCGAGCAGTTTCAGGCACGCATGGCCGAGTCCGATCTTCCCGCGGGCAGTCCGCTCGCGCAGCGCCTGTTCTCGCACTGATGGATCTCTTCGATCAGGCATCGGGCGCCAGCGAGGGCGACCCGGAAGCGCGTGCGGCCACACTGCGGGCGGAGATCGCGCGCCACGACCACGCCTATTACGTGCTGGATGCACCGACCATTCCGGATGCGGAGTATGACCGCCTGTTCCGCGAATTGCAGGCGCTGGAGGCTGCGCATCCAGCGCTGCGCACGCCCGACTCGCCGACGGTGCGCGTGGGGGGCAAGCCGCTGGCACAGTTCCCCCCGGTGCGCCATCGCGTGCCGATGCTGTCGATCCGCACCGAGACGGACACCGAGGCGAGCGGCGCCTTCAGCTTCGACGCGCGGGTGCGGAGCGCGCTCAAGCTCGAGGATGCGAATCCGCCAGTGGAATACGCAGCCGAACTGAAGTTCGACGGCCTCGCGATCAGCCTGCGCTACGAGCAGGGCCTGCTGGTGCAGGCGACCACGCGGGGGGATGGTGAGACCGGAGAGGATGTCACCAGCAACGTGCGCACGATGAAGGCTGTCCCCTTGCGCCTGCGCGGCGAGGCGCCGCCGGTGCTCGAGGTCCGTGGCGAGGTCTACATGCGCCGCGTGGATTTCGAGCGCCTGAATGCACGCCAGGCAGAGGCCGGCGAGAAGACCTTCGTCAACCCGCGCAACGCTGCCGCAGGCAGCATCCGCCAGCTCGACCCCGCCATCGCTGCGCGCCGTCCCTTGTCCTTCTACGCCTACGGCCTGGGGGATGTGGAGGGCTGGCAGGTACCCGACACCCACGCCGGCGTGCTCGACGCGATCGCCGACTTCGGGCTGCCGGTGTGCGCGCACCGTGCAGTGGTGCAGGGTGCGCAGGGGCTGGCGGATTTCCACGCCCGCATCGCCGGGTTGCGCGACAGCCTGCCCTTCGACATCGACGGCGTGGTGTACAAGGTCAACGCGCGTGCGCTGCAGCAGCAGCTGGGTTTTGTTACTCGTGAACCGCGCTGGGCGGTGGCGCACAAGTACCCGGCGCAGGAAGCGGTGACGCTGCTGCGCGATATCGAAGTGCAGGTCGGTCGCACCGGGGCGCTGACCCCTGTGGCGCGACTCGAACCCGTGTTTGTTGGCGGGGTGACGGTCACGAATGCCACCTTGCACAATCAGGACGAGATCGATCGCAAGGATGTGCGCATCGGTGACTGGGTCATCGTGCGCCGTGCCGGTGACGTGATCCCCGAGGTGGTTGCGCCGGTGGTGGAGCGGCGCACGGCCGAGTTGCCACGCTTCGTACTGCTCGAGCGCTTTCCCGTCTGTCCGGTATGCGGCTCGCACGTCGTACGAGGCGAGGACGAGGCGGTGGCGCGTTGTACCGGGGGACTGTTCTGTCCTGCGCAGCGCAAGCAGGCCTTGCTGCATTTCGCGGGGCGTCGCGCGATGGACATCGAGGGCCTCGGCGACAAGCTCGTCGATCAGCTGGTCGATGCGGCGATCGTCAAGACGCCGGTCGATCTCTACCGGCTGGGCGTGCTCGCGCTGGCCAACCTGGAGCGCATGGGCGAGAAGTCGGCACAGAACCTGCTCGCGGCGATCGAGAAGAGCCGTGCGACGACGCTCGCGCGCTTCATCTTCGCGCTCGGCATCCGCAACGTGGGCGAGGCGACCGCACGCGATCTGGCACGGCATTTCGGCAAGCTGGACGCCCTGATGGCGGCCGACCTCGATGCCTTGCAGCGGGTGCCGGATGTGGGCCCCATCGTGGCGAATGCGATCGCCGCGTTCTTCGCCGAGCCGCATAACCGCGAGGTCATCGAGCAGCTGCGCGCTGCGGGCCTGCACTGGGAAGAGGGCGAGCCCGCCGTGGCCGCTGCGGGTGCGCTGGCCGGCAAGACCTTCGTGCTGACCGGTACGCTGCCGACGCTGACGCGGGACGAGGCCAAGGCGCTGATCGAGGCGCGCGGCGGCAAGGTCGCGGGCTCCGTCTCGAAGAAGACGCACTACGTGGTGGCTGGTGCGGAGGCCGGCTCGAAGCTCGACAAGGCGCAGGCGCTCGGGGTCGCGATCCTCGAAGAGGACGGCTTGCTGCGGCTGCTGAGCGAATCGGATACAAACGGTGGATGCGCACCGGCGCGGACGGGCGCATGATGGCGCCCGCTGCGTTGCGGCATCCTTTCAATCTGGGAGAGCAATAAGAAATGAAGAAGGTCACCAAGGCAGTGTTTCCGGTTGCCGGCATGGGCACGCGCTTCCTGCCCGCCACCAAGGCGAGCCCGAAGGAGATGCTGCCGATCGTGGACAAGCCGCTGATCCAGTACGCGGTCGAGGAGGCCGTGGCGGCGGGCATCACCGACATGATCTTCATCACCGGGCGCACCAAGCGCTCGATCGAGGACCACTTCGACAAGGCCTACGAGCTTGAGACCGAGCTCGAGGCGCGCGGCAAGAAGGAGTTGCTCGACATCGTGCGCAAGACGGTGCCGAAGGGTGTCAACTGCATCTACATCCGCCAGTCGGAAGCGCTCGGCCTTGGCCACGCGGTGATGTGCGCCAGCCATGTGGTGAGCGACGAGGCCTTTGCGGTGATCCTCGCGGACGACCTGCTCGACAACAAGGACAAGACGCCGGTACTGAAGCAGATGGTGGATGTTTACAACTATCACCGCTGTTCGGTGCTCGGCACCATGAACGTGCCCCGCGAGGAAACCCGCAGCTACGGCATCGTCAGCACCGAGTCCGACAAGGGGCAGGTGCAGCGTATGACCGGCATCGTCGAGAAGCCGAAGCCCGAGGATGCACCGACGACGCAGGCGGTCGTCGGACGCTACATCCTGACCCCGCGCATCTTCGACCACATCCGCGCGCTGAAGCCGGGTGCCGGCGGCGAATACCAGCTCACCGATGCAATCGCCTCGCTGCTGAAGGAGGAGGCGGTGCTGGCCTATCAGTTCGACGGTGTCCGCTACGACTGTGGCTCCAAGCTCGGCTACCTGAAGGCGACGATCGAGTTCGGCCTGCGCCATCCCGAGACCGGCGCGGAGTTCGCGCAGTACCTGAGCGGCCGCTTCGGCGCGGAAACGGGCGGCGGCAAGAAGAAGTAAGCGCGGGGGGCTTTCGCAGGTTCTTGGCGGACAAGGCCGCTTCTGCGCCAGAGTCCCCAGTCCGGTGGGGGTTTTCGCGGGCCTGCCCGCGAATGAATGCGCCGCTCGCTCCGATCTGCATGTAGATGGAGCGGAGCATTCGCGATGACTGGAAAGAAGAGGCCCCGGCGGGACAATCCCGGCGGGGCCTCGGCGCATTCGGTGCGGGTGCAGGGCTTGGGCGCTGCACCCGATGGCGGGCGATCCGGCTCAGGCGGCCTTGGCCGCGCGCTTGCGGTCGGTTTCCTTGAGGTGGCGCTTGCGCAGGCGGATGTTCTTGGGCGTGATCTCGACCAGTTCGTCGTCGGCGATGAACTCGATCGCGGACTCGAGGGTGAGTGCGATCGGCGTGATCAGGCGCACGGCTTCGTCGGTGCCGGAGGCGCGCACGTTGGTGAGCTGCTTGCCCTTGATCGGGTTGACGACGAGGTCGTTGTCGCGTGTGTGGATGCCGATGATCATGCCTTCGTACAGCGCTTCGCCCGGGCTCACGAACATGCGGCCACGGTCCTGCAGGTTCCACAGCGCGTAGGCCACCGCCTCGCCGTCGTTCTGCGAGATCAGTACGCCGTTGCGGCGCTCGGCCATCGGGCCGGCCATCGGGCCGTAGTCATCGAAGACGTGGCTGGCGAGGCCGGTGCCGCGCGTCATGGTGAGGAACTCACCCTGGAAGCCGATCAGGCCGCGGGCCGGAATGCGGTACTCGAGGCGCACGCGGCCCTTGCCGTCCGGTTGCATGTCCTGCAGCTCGCCACGGCGACGGCCAAGTTCTTCCATCACGCCGCCCTGGTGGTCTTCCTCGACGTCGACGGTGAGCATCTCGTAGGGCTCGCATTTCACCCCGTCGATTTCCTTGTACACCACGCGCGGGCGGCCCACAGCGAGCTCGTAGCCTTCGCGGCGCATGTTCTCGAGCAGGATGGTGAGGTGCAGTTCGCCCCGGCCGGAAACCTCGAACACATCCGAGTCGCCGGTGTAGTTCACGCGCAGGGCGACGTTCTTGAGCAGTTCCTTTTCCAGGCGCTCGCGGATCTGGCGGCTGGTGACGTACTTGCCTTCACGGCCGGCGAGCGGCGAGGTGTTGACCATGAAGTTCATCGTCAGCGTGGGCTCGTCGACCGCGATCGGCGTCATGCCCTCGAGGCAATCGGGGTCGCAGAGGGTAACGCCGATGTTGACCTGCTGAATGCCCGCGATCAGCACGATGTCGCCAGCTTCGGCCATCTCGGAGGGTTTGCGCTCCAGGCCTTCGAAGGTAAGGATCTGGCTGACCTTGCCCTTGCCGCGGTTCTCTTCGCCGTACATGACGACGACTTCCTGGTTGGGACGCACGCGGCCGCGCTTGATGCGGCCGATCCCGAGCTGACCCATGTAGGTCGAGTAGTCGAGCGAGCAGACCTGGATCTGCAGCGGACCGCTGGCGTCGACTTCCGGTGCAGGCACGTGCTCGAGGATGGCCTCGAACAGCGGGCGCATGTCCTTCCGCTCATCGCCCTCGTTGATCACCGCGAAGCCATTGAGGCCCGAGGCGTAGATCACCGGGAAGTCGAGCTGCTCCTCGGTGGCGCCGAGCTTGTCGAACAGGTCGAAGGTGTGGTTGATCACCCAGTCCGGGCGCGCCCCCGGACGGTCGATCTTGTTGATGACGACGATCGGCTTCAGGCCCAGCGCAAGTGCCTTGCGGGTCACGAAGCGGGTTTGCGGCATCGGACCTTCGACCGCGTCGACGAGCAGCAGCACGCTGTCGACCATCGACAGCACGCGCTCCACCTCGCCGCCGAAGTCCGCGTGGCCCGGGGTGTCGACGATGTTGATGTGGGTGTCGCCGTACTGGATTGCACAGTTCTTCGACAGGATGGTGATGCCACGTTCCTTCTCGATGTCACCCGAGTCCATGACGCGTTCTGCGACCTGCTGGTTATCGCGGAAGGTGCCGGACTGGCGCAGGAGCTGGTCGACGAGGGTGGTCTTGCCATGATCGACGTGGGCGATGATGGCGATGTTGCGAATGGCGCGGGACATGGAGGAGGGCGTGGGAAGTCTTTGAAAGGGCGAGGATTCTACCATGACGCACCGCAGCGCAACACGAAATCTCGAGGTCGCCTGTCCGCATGTTAAGATCCCGCGCCCGAATCTGAGAGGTCATCGAATGCTTGCGATCATTGGCGGTAGCGGACTCACACAGCTGTCGAACATGGAGATCGAGCGCCGGGAGGTCGCACGCACACCCTTCGGCGAGCCTTCCGGCGCGCTTGTATTCGGGCGTATGTGCGGCGACGAGGTGGTGTTTCTGGCGCGTCACGGCTATGGCCACACGATTCCGCCCCACCTCGTGAATTACCGCGCCAACATCTGGGCGCTGAAGGAAGCGGGCGTCACTGGCGTGGTGTCGGTCGCGTCGGTTGGCAGCATCCGCATCGACCTGCCACCCGGAACGCTGCTCGTGCCGCATCAGATCATCGACTACACCTGGGGGCGCGCAAGCACCTTCTTCGAAGGCGGCGACAGCCCCGTGCGCCACATCGATTTCACCCACCCCTACGATGACGCCTTGCGCCAGCGTCTGCTTGCGGCCATCCAGGCGGCAGGCGAGGCGGCCGTGGATGGGGGCGTGTATGCGACAACGCAGGGTCCGCGTCTGGAGACTGCCGCCGAGATCGATCGTTTCGAGCGCGACGGTGCGGACATCGTGGGCATGACCGGCATGCCCGAGGCCTCTCTGGCGCGGGAGCTCGATCTGCCGTATGCCGCGATCGGCGTGGTGGTCAATTATGCTGCGGGCCGTTCCGCAAGCGAGCACGGCATCCACTTCGATGACATCGAGCTCGTGCTGCAGGAATCGATGGTGCGGGTGCGCAACGTACTCGAGTGCCTGTGCAAAGTGTGAGGGTGAAAAAGATGAAGCGTCTCGAGAGCGCGTTCGAGCACGTGCTGTTCACCAGCCGGTGGCTGATGGCGCCAGTTTATTTCGGCCTGGTGCTGGCGATGGTGCTGCTGCTGGTGAAGTTCACCAAAGAGCTCTATGGATTGTTCGCCCACATCTGGTCCGCGACGGGCGGAGAGCTGATCATCGGCGTGCTTTCGCTGGTGGATGTGGCGCTGATCATGAATCTGCTGGTGATCATCATCTTCAGCGGTTACGAGAACTTCGTCTCGAAGATGGAGGATCTGCACTCGCATCGTGATCGCCCCGAGTGGATGGGCCACATCGGGTTTTCCGACCTCAAGCTCAAGCTCATCGGTTCGATCGTGGCGATCTCCGGGATCGAGCTGCTCAAGGCCTTCATGAACGCGCACAACCTGACCGACCGTCAACTCGGCTGGATGGTCGGTATCCATGTGACCTTCCTGTTCTCGGGGCTGTTGTACGCCGCCATGGACAGGCTGTCGGGGAAAGGGCACTGAAGCGCGGGTGCGCGCAGGCCTGCCCGCCGTTCAGATCTGCAGACGGTCGAGCAACTCGCGCTCGATCCTGAGCACCTGCGCATCCTGTGCGAGCACCTGCCCGGTGAGCAGGAAGGTGTCTTCCACGCGCTCGCCCAGGGTCGCGATCTTCGCAGTGTGCAGGCGGATGCCGTGATCGGCCAGCACCCCGGCTACGTCGAAGAGCAGGCCTGGCCGGTCGGCCGCGGTCAGTGAAAGCACGTAGTGACGCCCGGCCTCGTCGGGCAGGATGCTGACCTGGGGCGTGATCGGGAAGTGCTTGACCTGACGTGACATGCGCCCGCGTGAGGGACGCTCGGGAAGGCCGGGTTTCTGCAGGCGAGCGCAGAGTTCGTGCTCGATCAGGGTGACGATGTCTCGGTACGCGGCCTGCTGGCCCGGGTCCTGGAGCATGAAGCTGTCCAGCGCGTAGCCGTGGCGCGTGGTGTGCACCTTGGCGTCCAGGATCGTGAAGCCCATGCGACCGAAGAAGCCGGTCAGGCGTACGAAGAGATCCTTCTGGTCGCGGGTGAACACCATCACCTGCACGCCATCTTCGCCCTCGGCGACGCGCGCCTTGACCACCGGCTCGTTGGCGTCGCAGCGGTAATAGAGCACGCGCGTGTGCCAGGCGATCTCTTCCGCCGAGTGGCGCATGAAGTACACCGGGTCCAGTCTGGACCAGAGCGCTTCTTCGACGCCCGGCCGCAGGCCGTGAAAACGCAGCTGCCGGCGCGCATCTTCGAGGCGGTCGTCCAGTCCGAGCGCTTCCTGCGGTGTGGCGCCGCGCAGCAGGCGCCGCGTGGCGAAGAAGAGATCTTCCAGCAGTTTGCCCTTCCAGCCGTTCCAGACCTTGGGGCTGGTGCCGCGCACATCGGCGTGGGTGAGCAGGTAGAGCGCGATCAGGCGGCGCTCATTCGCCACCGTGTCGGCAAAGCGGCGGATCACCTCCGGGTCGGACGTGTCTTCCTTTTGTGCCACGTGCGACATCGTGAGATGGTGTTCGACCAGCCACACCACCAGTTTGGTGTCTTCCTCGGTCAGGCGGTGCTGCACGCAGAACTCGCGTGCATCGGCCATGCCTAGCTTGGAGTGGTCGCCCCCGCGGCCTTTGGCGATGTCATGGAACAGTGCGGCGACATAGAGCAGCCAGTGGCGCTCGAAGCCCATGATCAAACGGGTCATCAGCGGGTACTCGTGCGCATGCTCGCCCATCGTGAAGCGGCGCATGTTGCGCAGAACCATGAGGATGTGCTGATCGACGGTATAGACGTGGAACAGGTCGTGCTGCATCTGACCGACGATGCGCCGCCACGCGGGGATGTAGCGCGAGAGGATGCCGTACTCGTTCATGCGCCGGAATGCATGCAGCACGCCGCGCTTCTGCTGCAGAATCTGCAGGAACAGCGCCTGGTTTTCCGTGTTATTGCGGAATGCGGCATTGACCCGCTTGCGGTTCGACCATAGTGCCCGCAGCGTGCGCGCTGTCATGCCCTTGAGCTCGGAGCGCTGCTCAAGCAGCAGGAAGCATTCGAGCAGCGCCGAGGGGTGACGTTCGAACACGTCTTCCTCGCGCAGGTCGAGCAGTTCCCGCACTGCCTGGAAGCGAGGATTGATCACGATCGCGGCGCCGCGGTCGGGGCAGATCTCGCTGCCGTAGTTCTGCAGCAGCAAGGTGTTGAGCTGAAGCACCATCTTCGCGTTGACGTAGTAGCGCTGCATCAGCACTTCGGACGCCCGCCGCACCGCGGTGGCTTCGATGCCGAGGATGCGCGCGATCTTCTCCTGGTGGTCGAAGAGCAGGCGATCCTCGGCGCGCCCCGCGAGATGGTGCAGGCGGATACGGAGATGCTGCAGGAAGCGCTCGGCGTTGCGCAGCTCGCTTGCCTCGCCGCCGGTGATCAGGCGTCGGCGTGCGAGCTCCCGCCAGTTGCGCCCCAGGCCTGCGGCACGGGCGATCCAGCCCAGCATCTGGATGTCGCGCAGGCCGCCAGGACTTTCCTTGCAGTTGGGCTCAAGTGCGTAGGGCGTGTCGTTGAAACGTGCGTAACGCTGCTCCTGCTCGAGCAGCTTGGCCTTGAAGAAGGCACGCACGTCGAGACTCTCGCGGTAGCGACGCTCGAGCAAGGCGAAGAGTTGCGCGCTGCCGGTGATCAGCCTCGCCTCCAGCAGGCTGGTCTGCACCGTGATGTCGTCGGCCGCCGTGCTCAGGCATTCCTCTACCGTACGCACAGCGTGACCGATCTCCAGCCCCATGTCCCACAAGGCGCCGACCAGGGCGGAGAGCTTGCCCTGCATGGCTGCGTCCGGCGGTTCCTGCAGCAGTATCAGTACGTCTACGTCCGAGGCCGGGAAAAGCTCCCCGCGACCATACCCGCCGACTGCGACCACCGCGGCCTCGGTGGGCATGCCGCAGGCGGTCCAGAGCGCAGCGAGCTCACGGTCGACCAGTTCGGCACGGCCCTGCAGCAGGTTCGCCGTGTGCGGGTGTTCCTCATACGCGGCGCGCAGGGCTGCCATGCCCTCGGCAATCCTCTGCCGGGCAGCGGGGATGTGGTCCGGCAAGGGGCAGGTTGCGGTGTCGTTCATTCGGCTCGGTCGCCCGGCGTCTCTCAGGCGAAGCGTTCGGCAACCAGTGCGGGTGGAGGCGGGCATTTCTCGGACAGGGTCAGCACCTCGACGCCGGTTTCGGTGACCACGACCGTGTGCTCCCACTGTGCCGAAAGGCTGCGATCCTTGGTGACGATGGTCCAGCCGTCGGGGAGCTCGGAGATCGCCGCCTTGCCGGCGTTGATCATCGGCTCGATGGTGAAGATCATGCCGGGTTTGAGCTCGGGCCCGGTGCCGGCCTTGCCGTAGTGGAGTACCTGCGGATCCTCGTGGAACTTGCGGCCGATGCCGTGGCCGCAGAACTCCCGCACGACCGAGAAGCCGTTTCCTTCGGCGTGCTTCTGGATCACCGCGCCGATGTCGCCGAGTCGTCCGCCCGGTTTGACCGCGGCGATACCGAGCCACATGCATTCGTAGGTGATCTGGCTCAGCCGGCGGGCGATGATGCTCGCAGCGTTCGCTCCGCCCACGAGGAACATCCGGCTGGTGTCACCATGGAAGCCGTCCTTGATCACGGTGATGTCGAGGTTGACGATGTCGCCCTTCTTCAGCGCCTTGTCGCTCGGCACGCCATGGCAGACCTGGTGGTTGATCGAGGTGCAGATTGACTTGGGGTAGGGTGTATAGCCCGGGGGGGCATAATTCAGCGGCGCGGGCACGGTCCCTTGCACGTTCACCATGTAGTCATGGCACAGGCGGTCGAGCTCCGCTGTCGTGACGCCGGGCGCGACATGGGGCTCGATGTAGTCGAGTACCTCGGCCGCCAGCCGGCAGGCGACGCGCATTTTCTCGATCTCTTCTTCGGTCTTGATGACGATGCTCATTCGATGGTCTTCTGTTGCGGGGGCTGGAAGGTGTCTAGGCTAGCGCAAGCCACCCTTCCGCGGCAAACATCCATCCTGGAACATGTTGAGCGCAGCTTGCGACGCGTGCTAGTATCGCGGGCTTGTCTGCTTGGGCAGGCAAAATCCGCACGTCCTGCGGCAAAGGGGTCCGTACGGTGTGTGTCCGTCCTGGTGACGGCATGCTTCGGACGGCAGGAACTGCAGCGCCATGTTTGCACCCGCTCGGGTGTGGATGGGCTCGGCATCCGCAGGGCGGAGGTTCAACCCTTCGAAAACTTGGAGTATCAAATGTCCGTAACGATGCGTCAGATGCTGGAAGCCGGCGTCCACTTCGGTCACCAGACCCGCTTCTGGAATCCGCGCATGGCCCCTTTCATTTTCGGCCAGCGCAACAAGATCCACATCGTCAACCTCGAGAAGACGATGGTGAAGTACAACGAAGCCATGGACTTCGTGCGCAAGCTCGCGGCCAACCGCGGCAACATCATGTTCGTCAGCACCAAGCGTCAGGCGCGCGAGATCATCGCCGAGGAAGCGCAGCGCGCCGGCATGCCCTATGTTGACGAGCGCTGGCTCGGCGGCATGCTGACCAACTTCAAGACCGTCAAGCAGTCGATCAAGCGTCTGAAGGAAGTCGAGGCGATGATGGAAGACGGCTCGATCGAGCGTCTGTCCAAGCGTGAAGCGCTGACCGTTCGCCGCGAACTCGAGAAACTGCAGAAGTCGATCGGCGGCATCAAGGAAATGGGCGGTCTGCCGGACGCACTGTTCATCATCGACGTCGGCTATCACAAGATCGCCATCACCGAAGCGCAGAAGCTCGGGATCCCGGTCGTGGCCGTGGTCGACACGAACCACTCGCCCGAGGGTGTGGATTACATCATCCCGGGTAACGACGACTCCTCGCGTGCCATCCGTCTGTACGCCCGTGGCGTAGCCGATGCCGTGCTGCAGGGCCGCAGCCAGGTGCTGCAGGAAATCGTCGATGCCGGCGGCGACGAGTTCGTCGAGGTCGAGGAAGAAGGCGCGCAAGAGCAGGCCTGATCCTCAGCGAAGGGGGCCCGAGGGGCCCCTTTTGCAATCCGGGTGGTGGGCGCGGCCGGCGACATGCCAGCTGTAACCCGCCCCGGAAAGAATTCAGGCTTCCGCGCCCGGGTCATGTGCCCGTGCGGGGCGGTAGCCGCAACCCGAACGTCAACCCAGATACATTCAGGAGCTAGCATGGCGGAAATCACCGCAAGCATGGTCAAGGAACTGCGCGAGAAGACCGACGCGCCGATGATGGAGTGCAAGAAGGCACTGACCGAGGCCGGTGGGGACATGGCCAAGGCCGAAGAGATCCTGCGCGTCAAGCTCGGCAACAAGGCAACCAAGGCCGCGGCCCGCGTGGCTGCCGAAGGCGTGGTCGGCATCGACATCTCGGCCGATGGCAAGCTGGGCTCGATCATCGAGGTTAACTGCGAGACCGACTTCGTCGCCAAGAACGACGACTTCCTCGCCCTGGTGCAAAACTGCGCCGGTCTCGTGTCCGCGAGCAACCCCGCCGACGTCGCCGCACTGTCGGCGCTGCCGCTGGGCGAAGGTACCGTCGAATCGACCCGCAGCGCGCTGGTCGGCAAGATCGGCGAGAACATGTCGATCCGCCGTTTCACCCGCGTCGAAGCCAAGGGCCAGTTGTTCTCGTACATCCACGGCGGCGCCAAGATCGGCGTGCTGCTGGACCTGGTCGGCGGTGACGAGCAACTCGGCAAGGACATCGCGATGCACATTGCCGCCTCCAAGCCGAAGGCGCTGGACGCGTCGGGCGTTTCCCAGGATCTGATCGACGCCGAGCGCCGCATCGCGATCGAGAAAGCCCGCGCCGACAACAAGCCCGAAGCGATGCTGGAAAAGATCGCCGATGGCACGGTGCAGAAGTTCCTGAAAGACGTCACCCTGCTGGCGCAGGTGTTCGTCAAGGCCGAAGACGGCAAGCAGACCATCGAGCAGTTGCTCAAGGCCAAGGGTGCATCGGTCGCGAGCTTCGCGCTGTACCTCGTTGGCGAAGGCATCGAGAAGAAGGTCACCGACTTCGCTGCCGAGGTGGCCGAGCAGGCCGCCGCTGCCGCTGCGGCCAAGCAGTAAGGAGATGCAGATGTCCGCCGCCTACAAGCGCATCCTGCTCAAGCTCTCCGGCGAAGCCCTGATGGGGGACGACGCTTACGGGATCAACGAGGAGGTCGTCACCCGCATCGTGTCCGAAGTCGCCGAGATCACGCAACTCGGTGTCCAGGTCGGTGTGGTGATCGGCGGCGGCAACATCTTCCGTGGCATGAAGGGCGCGGCTTCCGGCATGGATCGCGCCACCGCCGACTACATGGGCATGCTGGCCACGGTGATGAACGCCATGGCCATCGCCGATGCCATGCGCCGCATGGACGTGCCTGCGCGTGTCCAGTCGGCGCTGCGCATCGACCAGGTCGTCGAGCCTTACATCCGCGGTCGTGCGATCCGGCATCTGGAAGAGGGACGGGTGGTGATCTTCGCCGCCGGCACCGGAAACCCCTTCTTCACCACCGATACCGCCGCCGCGTTGCGTGGGGCCGAGATCGGCGCCCAGATCGTCCTCAAGGCCACCAAGGTCGATGGTATCTACACGGCCGATCCCAAGAAGGATCCGCAGGCTCAGCGTTACCATCGCATCAGCTTCGACGAGGCCATCGGCCGCAACCTGGCGGTCCTGGACTCGACCGCGTTCGCGCTGTGTCGCGATCAGAAACTGCCGATCAACGTGTTTTCGATCTTCAAGCCCGGCGCGCTCAAGCGTGTGGTGATGGGCGAAGACGAAGGCACGCTGGTTCATTCCTGAACTCCGGAGAATGCGCGCATGATCCCCGAACTCAAGAAGACCGCCGAAGGCAAGATGCAGAAATCGGTCGAGTCGCTCAAGACCGACCTTGCCAAAATCCGTACCGGTCGTGCCCACGCCGGTCTGCTCGACCACGTCATGGTCGAGTACTACGGCTCCATGGTGCCGGTGAATCAGGTGGCGAACGTCACCCTGATCGACGCCCGCACGCTGGGCGTGCAGACCTGGGAAAAGCCGATGCTGGGCAAGGTCGAACGCGCCATTCGAGACAGCGACCTCGGCCTCAATCCGGCCAACATGGGGGAGCTGTTGCGTGTGCCCATGCCGGCGCTCACCGAAGAGCGCCGCCGCGACCTGACCAAGGTCGTGCGCCACGAAGGCGAAAACGCCAAGGTCGCGATCCGCAACCTGCGTCGTGATGCGAACCAGCAGCTGAAGGATGCCGTCAAGGACAAGGCGATCTCGGAGGACGACGAGCGCCGTGGCGAGGAAGAGATCCAGAAGCTTACCGACCGATACGTCGCCGAAATCGACAAGCTGCTCGCCCAGAAAGAGCAGGAACTGATGCAGATCTGATCCGCTTCCGGATCGGCTGCTCCCTTATGGGCAGAACAGGAGGCGGAGCATGAGCGGACGGTTCAGAAGTTCCACCCGGGACATCCCCGAGGTGTCGGCGGTACCGCGCCATGTTGCCGTCATCATGGATGGCAATGGGCGCTGGGCGCGCAAGCGCCTGCTGCCGCGTGTCGCCGGCCACAAGCGCGGGGTGGAAGCCCTGCGCTCGGTCATCCGCGCCTGCATGGAGCGTGGTGTCGAATACCTGACGGTGTTCGCCTTCAGCTCTGAAAATTGGCGCCGGCCGGCCGACGAGGTTTCCTTTTTGATGCAGCTGTTCCTCAATTCGCTGCAGAAAGAGGTCGGCCGCCTGCACGAAAATGGCATCCGCCTGCGCGTGGTTGGCGACCTCTCCCGTTTCGACGCAAAGCTCGTCGAGATGATTCACGCCTCCGAAGCCCGCACCGCCGCTAACACGCGCTTCACGCTCACCGTGGCCGCCAACTACGGCGGTCGGTGGGACATCATGAACGCGATCTCGCGTTTGATGGCCAGGCATCCCGGGCGGAGCGAAGCCTTCACCGAGGACGAGCTCGCCTCCGAGTTGTCGATGCATTACGCACCCGAGCCTGACCTGTTCATCCGCACGGGTGGCGAGACGCGCATCAGCAATTTTCTGCTCTGGCAACTCGCCTACACCGAGCTTCACTTCACCGATGTGCTTTGGCCTGATTTCGATGCGGATGCGCTGGACGAGGCGATCACCTCGTATCAGCAGCGCGAGCGCCGCTTCGGCCGTACCAGCGAACAGCTTCAGACGACACTACAGACACGGGGCGACAATGCTTAAGGACCGGGTGATCACTGCGATCCTGCTGCTCGCGGGGCTGCTTGGTGCGCTGTTCCTTCTGCCGCCGTTGGGCTGGGCGGTCGTCTGTTCCCTGATCTGCGCTGCGGCTGCCTGGGAGTGGGGAGGGCTCGCGCGCTTCGAGCGTCCGCTGCGCGTGAGTACCGCAATCATCTTCGGCGTCACCTGCCTGCTCATCGGGCACCTCGCCGGTCTTGCCGATGGAACGCTCGCCGGGGGAGCGCTACTGTTGCCGCTGTATCTGCTGAGCGCCGTGTTCTGGCTTCTCATCGCGCCCGTGTGGCTGGCGCGCAAATGGTCGCTGGCGAATCCGATGGCGGCCTCCTTGGTTGGCTTCGTCGTGCTTCTGCCCACTGCGCTCGCCATGATGCACCTGCGCCTCATAGGCCCGGGCGTGCTGCTCGGGGCGATGGCGGTGGTCTGGGTGGCAGACATCGCGGCCTATTTCTCCGGTCGGGCCTTCGGCCGCCGCAAGCTGGCGCCATCAATCAGCCCGGGCAAGACCTGGGAAGGGGCGGCCGGTGCTGCGCTTGCCGTGTTGCTGTTCGGGTTCGGTGTGCTCGTGGGGCTCGGGGCGAATCAACCCGGCGGGGCGCTGGTCATCGGTGTCGCACTGGTCGCCTGGACTGCGATCAGCATCGTCGGCGACCTGTTCGAATCGCTCTTGAAGCGTCAGGCTGGTCTCAAGGACAGCGGCGCCCTCCTGCCTGGACATGGCGGCATCCTCGACCGGATCGACAGTCTCACCTCCACGCTGCCGCTGGTTGCCTTTGCCGCGCTTTTGCTTGCGCGCTGACGCGGCTCAGCCGCCCTTCGTCGCCCCCGTTCTGGAACTCCCCACGACATGGTTCAATCCGCACTCCGGCGCCTGACCGTTCTCGGTGCCACCGGCTCGATCGGGCAGAGCACGCTCGACGTCGTTGCGCGCCACCCCGATCGATTCGAGATCTTTGCGCTCAGTGCCCAGCGTCAGGACGACAAGCTGCTCGCGCAGTGCCTGCAGTTTCTGCCTCGCTACGCGGTGATGGGCGACCCCGCTGCGGCTTCTCGGCTAGAGGGTGCCTTGCGTGCGGCGGGTAGCCGTACCGAAGTGCTCTGTGGCGAGCACGCGCTTGAACAGGTGTCGGCGGCGAGCGAGGTCGACATGGTGATGGCGGCCATCGTCGGCGCAGCCGGACTGCGGCCCACGCTTGCCGCCGCGCGCGCCGGAAAGAAGGTGCTCCTCGCCAACAAGGAGGCCCTGGTGCTGTCGGGTGCGCTGTTCATGGAGGCGGTGGCGCGCAACGGCGCGACCCTGCTGCCGATCGACAGCGAACACAACGCGATTTTCCAGGCGCTGCCGGCCGACTATACGCGCCGCCCCTCGGATGCAGGCGTTCGCCGCGTGCTGCTCACCGCCTCCGGCGGCCCGTTTCGCGCTGCGCCGCTGGACAGCCTCGCTGCGGTGACGCCCGAACAGGCCTGCGCACACCCGAACTGGGTGATGGGGCGCAAGATCTCGGTGGACTCCGCAACCATGATGAACAAGGGCCTGGAAGTCATCGAGGCGCACTGGCTGTTCGGCGCGCCGGCGCAGATGATCGAGGTCGTCGTGCATCCACAGAGCGTGATCCATTCGATGGTGGAATATGCGGACGGGTCGGTCATTGCCCAGTTGGGCAACCCTGACATGCGCACCCCGATCGCACACGCCATGGCCTGGCCGGAGCGTATCGAGGCGGGCGTGAAGCCGCTCGACCTGTTCGCGATCGCACGGCTGGAGTTCGAGCGTCCCGATCTGGAGCGTTTCCCCTGTCTGCGACTGGCCTTCGAGGCGCTGCAAGCCGGTGGCGCAGCCCCGGCCGTTCTCAACGCCGCCAATGAGGAGGCCGTGGCGGCTTTCCTCGACCGCCGCATCGGATTCCTGGACATTCCCGCCGTCATCGGCGAGACGCTGGAACGCAGCGGCGCGCTTGCGGTCGATTCGGTGGAGGCGGTATTCGCCGCCGACGCTGCCGCACGCGAGTGGGCGCGCGACCAGATCCGACTTCGCCAGGCTACCTGATGACACTGTTCGATTACCTGATTCCCTTTGCGCTTGCGCTGGGGCTGCTGATCCTCATCCACGAGTTGGGCCATTACCTGGTCGCGCGCTGGTGCGGGGTCAAGGTGCTGCGTTTCTCGATCGGCTTCGGCAAGCCGCTGATCCTCCGCCGCGCAGGGCGGGACGGGACCGAATGGGCGCTTGCGGCCTTTCCGCTCGGTGGTTACGTGAAGATGCTGGACGAGCGTGAAGGCACCGTGGCGCCGGAAGAACTGCATCGCGCGTTCAACCGGCAGAGCGTCTACCGTCGCTTTGCGATCGTCGCAGCCGGGCCGCTGGCCAATTTCCTGCTTGCCATCCTGCTTTACTGGGGCCTGTTCGTGGCGGGTACCGAGGAGCTTCGACCGCGCGTGGCCCTTTCCGATACTCCGGCGATCGCCCAGGCGGCCGGCGTTCGGGATGGCGATCTGGTGGTTGCTGTGGACGAGGAGCCCGTGGCGAGCTGGCAGGATCTGCGCTGGGTCCTGCTGCGTCATGCGCTCGATCAGCGCGAGATCGTCCTGCGTGTGCGTACGCTGGAAGACGTGGATGCCCTTCGTAATCTGAACCTGTCCGGCGTGGCGATCGATGAGGACGGCAAGGATCTGATCGAACGCATCGGGCTGAAGCCCTGGCGTCCGGAGATTCCCGCCGTGCTCGGTCGGGTTGCCGAGGGCAGCGCTGCGGCCCGGGCGGGTCTGCTGAGCGGCGACCGCGTGCTGTCGATCGCCGATGTACCGATCGGCCACTGGGGTGAGCTGGTACAGGCGGTACGCCAGGCGCCGGGAAGAGCGCTGTCGTTCGAGGTCGAACGTGGCGGCGAACGCCTGCGCTTCAGCGTTGTCCCGGAGTCGGCGGAGGAGGGCAGCGCCCGCATCGGCCGCATCGGGGTGGGCGTTGCCGAGCCTGCGCCGGGTGGCGTGCAGATGTTCGGCGAGGTGCGCTACGGCCCGCTCGAAGCGATCGGCAAGGCCGTGCGGCATACCTGGGAGACCAGCGTGCTCAGCCTCAAGATGATCGGCCGCATGTTTACGGGTGAAGTGTCCTGGAAGAACCTTTCCGGACCGGTGACGATCGCCGACTACGCGGGGCAGACCGCGCAGCTCGGATTGAGCCACTACCTGAAGTTCGTCGCCCTGATCAGCATCAGCCTCGGCGTGCTCAACCTGCTCCCCATCCCGGTTCTGGACGGGGGGCACTTGATGTACTATACGGCCGAAATCATCAAGGGCGGCCCCATCCCCGAGCGCATCATGGAGATCGGCCAGCAGATCGGCCTTGCACTCCTGGTCATGCTCATGGCATTCGCCTTCTACAACGACATCAACCGTCTCATTTCCGGCTGAATCCCGCATGAATCGCAAGCTCCTGCCCGGGCTCCTGATGGCCCTGTTCGCCGCTGCGCCGGCCCTCGCATTCGACCCCTTCATCGTCAAGGATATCCGGGTCGAAGGCATCCAGCGCACCGAGGCGGGCACCGTGTTCAACTATCTCCCGGTACGAGTGGGTGAAACCTTCACCGAGGGGCAGGCTTCCGATGCCATCCGTGCGCTCTTCGCCACGGGCTTCTTCAACGACGTCCGCATCGAGACCGAGGGCGACGTAATCGTCGTCGTCGTGGACGAGCGCCCGGCAATCGCCGACATCGACTTCGTGGGCGTCAAGGAGTTCGACAAGGATGCGCTCAAGAAGGGCTTGCGCGATGTCGGACTTGCCGAGTCCCGCATCTTCGATCGCGCGCTGCTGGAGCGTGCCGAGCAGGAACTCAAGCGCCAGTACCTGTCGCGCGGCAAGTACGCCGCGACGGTGACCACTACGGTCACGCCGCTCGAACGCAACCGCGTCGGCATCAACTTCGCGGTGGAAGAAGGCGGCGTCGCGAAGATCCGCCAGATCAACATTGTCGGCGCGAAAGCCTTCGACGCCGACGATCTGCTCGACCAGATGCAACTGACGACGCCGGGCTGGCTGACCTGGTACACCAAGAACGACCAGTACTCGCGTCAGAAGCTCTCCGCCGATCTGGAAACCCTGCGCTCGTTCTATCTCGACCAGGGCTATCTCGACTTCAACATCGACTCCACGCAGGTTTCGATCACGCCCGACAAGCGCGACATCTACGTCACGGTGAACATCACCGAGGGTGAGAAGTACACCGTCACCGGCGTGCGCTTTACCGGCGATCTTGTGTTGCCGGAGTCGGAGTACGTGGCGCTGTCGAAAATCCGCCCCGGCGACACCTTCTCGCGCGAGAACCTGACCGAGACCACCAAGGCGATCACTGACCGCCTCGGCAATGAAGGCTACGCTTTCGCCAACGTGAACGCCGCGCCCGAGGTTGACAAGGAGAAGCGTGAGGTCGCATTCACGGTGTTCGTTGACCCGGGTCGCAGGGTCTATGTGCGCCGCATCAACGTCGGCGGCAACACCAAGACGCGCGACGAGGTGGTGCGCCGCGAGATGCGCCAGATGGAAGGCGGCTGGTACGACGCGGCGGCGATCAACCGCTCGCGCACCCGCATCGACCGGCTTGGCTTCTTTGACGAGGTGAACGTCGAGACCCCTGCGGTCCCCGGCACCACGGACCAGGTGGATGTCAACTTCACCGTCAAGGAGCGTCCAACCGGCAACCTGATGCTCGGTGCGGGCTTCTCCAGCGCGGAAAACATCGTCCTGTCGGCTTCGATTGCACAGCAGAACCTGTTTGGCAGCGGCAATGCCTTGACCCTCGGACTGAACACCAGTGAGTCGAGTCGCACCCTGGCGCTCTCGTTTACCAATCCGTATTACACGGTGGACGGCGTGAGTCTTGGCTGGGATCTCTATCACCGCACCTACGATGCGGACGAACTCGATAGCGTGTCACCTTACAAGACGGTTTCGACCGGTGCCGGTATCCGCCTGGGCTGGCCGATTGCCGAAGATGACCAGATCAATTTCGGTCTGACGGCCGACCACACCGAGATCACGACCTACGCGTTGAGCCCCAAGCTCTACAAGGACTTCTGCCGCGACTTCGGTGGCTGCAACAACAGCGACGGCACCGGCGATGTGACGGTTACCAGCCTGATCGCGACTGTGGGCTGGGCGCGCGACAGCCGCGACAGCTTCACCTATCCGCGTTCGGGCACGTATCAACGGGTCTATGGCGAGTTGACGGTTCCGGTCGGAGATCTGCGTTACGGCAAGATCGGCTATCAGCACCAGCACTGGTTCCCGATCGGGCGTGATTACGCGCTGATGCTCAATGCAGATGTGGGTTGGGCGAAGGGCTTCGGTGGCAAGGAGGTTCCGTTCTACAAGAACTACTACGTCGGCGGTATCGGCTCGGTGCGCGGTTACGACCAGGGCTCGATCGGTCCCAAGTTCCGGGACACGGACGGGGACGTGACCTCGACCGGCGGTACGCGCAAGATCGTCGGCAATGCCGAGTTCTACTTCCCGATGCCTGGTGCAGGCAAGGACCGTTCGTTCCGCATCTCGGCGTTTTTCGATGCCGGCTATGTCTGGGGCGAAGACGAGCAACCCCTGGGCAGCGACCAGTTCGAGGAGCAGAAGCTGCGCTTCAGCGACCTGCGCTACAGTACCGGTCTCGCATTCGCGTGGAGCTCGCCGATCGGCCCGCTCAAGTTCAGCTTCGGTCATCCGCTCAACAAGAAGGACCAGGACGAAGTCCAGCGATTCCAGTTCCAGCTCGGCAGCGTGTTCTGACGCTGCGGGCGATCCAGTTTCATCCGGAGGCATAAGTGAAAGTCAGTACCCTCTCCCTGGTTGCAGCCGCGCTGCTCGCCCTCTCCCAGGCCGCCATCGCAGAAACCAAGATCGGTTTCGTCAACTCCGACCGCGTGATGCGCGAGGCGGCGCCGGCCGTGCGCGCGCAGCAGCGCCTCGAGAAGGAGTTCGAGAAGCGCGACCAGGAACTCCAGCGCATGGCGCGCGACCTCAAGTCGATGCAGGATGACTTGGAGCGTAACGGTCCCACGATGGGCGAGAATGATCGTCGTAACAAGGAGCGCTCGTTCACCGACCTGAACCGCGACTTCCAGCGCAAGCAGCGCGAGTTCCGTGAAGACCTGAACCAGCGTCGCAACGAGGAACTCGCCACGGTGCTGGATCGGGCCAACCGCTCGATCAAGGACATCGCCGAGAACGAGAACTACGACATCATCTTCCAGGAAGCGGTGTACGCGAATCCGCGCATCGACATCACCGACAAGGTCATCAAGGCCCTGTCCGACGCCAAGTAAGCACGGCAGGCGCATGTTCCGACTGCAAGAACTGGTTGACCGCCTCGGTGGCGAACTGCGCGGCGACGGCGACGTCGCCGTTGCGCGTGTCGCCACGCTGGAAAAGGCCGGGGAGGGCGACCTCGCCTTTCTCGCCAACCGCAAGTACCTCGCTCAGGTGAGGGACTGTGCGGCCAGCGCGTTGATCGTAGGCCCCGATTCCTGCGAACAACTCACCGCTCGGACGCTGATCGTCACCCCGGATCCCTACCTCTATTTCGCCCGCGTCGCGCAGATTTTCTCTCCGCAGCCCGCACCCCGTCCGGGTGTGCATCGGATGGCCAGCGTGGATTGCGTGGTACCGGCGAGCGTCGAGGTGGGGCCGGGTGCCTGCGTCGAAGAGGGAGTCGAGCTCGGCGAGGACGTGGTGATCGGGCCGAACTGCTTCGTCGGACGTGGTGCGCGCATCGGGCGGGGTACGCGCCTGCATGCGAACGTAACGGTCTACCACGACTGCGTGGTCGGCGAGGACTGCATCCTGCATGCCGGCGTGGTGGTCGGTGCGGATGGTTTCGGCTTTGCCCGTGAGCGATCCGGTGCCTGGGTCAAGATTCCGCAAACCGGGCGGGTCGTGATCGGCAACGACGTGGAGATCGGTGCGAACACCACCATCGACCGGGGTGCGCTCGACGACACGGTGATCGGCGACGGCGTCAAGCTCGACAACCTGATCCAGATCGCGCACAACGTCCGTGTCGGCGCGCACACCATCATGGCAGGCTGCGCAGGCGTCGCCGGCAGTGCGCAGATCGGGGCGCGCTGCATGATCGGCGGTCAGGCGGGCATCTCCGGGCATCTCGAGATCGCAGATGACGTCGTGGTCTCCGCATGGACCCTGGTTGCCAAGTCGATCAACAAGCCGGGCGTGTATACCGGGAATCTCCCCCTGCAGACCCATGGCGACTGGGTGAAGAACTTCTCCCACCTGCGCCACCTGGATGCGCTCGCGAAGCGCGTCCGCCAACTCGAACATAATCATCACGACGGTTCCGAAGACCGCAATCCGGGCTGAACGATCATGGACATCAAGGAAATCCTGCAGTACCTCCCGCACCGCTACCCCTTCCTGCTCGTCGATCGCGTGCTTGAGATCGAGCCGGGCGTGCGTGCGCGGGCGCTCAAGAACGTGACCATGAACGAGCCCTTCTTCCCGGGCCACTTCCCGCATCATCCCGTCATGCCCGGCGTGCTCATCATCGAGGCCATGGCGCAGGCGGCAGCGCTGCTTTCATTCAAGAGCAGCGGGGTCAAGCCCGATGAGAACTCGGTGGTGTACTTCGCCGGCATCGACCACGCGCGCTTCAAGCGACCGGTGGTGCCGGGCGACCAGTTGATCTTCGAGGTGGAGATCACGCAAAGCAAGCGCAACATCTACAAGTACAAGGCGCGTGCGACCGTGGACGGTGATCTCGCAGCCGAGGCCGAGCTGATGTGCGCGATCAAGACGCTATGATCGATCCGAGCGCCAGCATCCACGCCACCGCGATCGTCCATCCCGGCGCACGGATTGCCGCTGGCGTCCGCGTTGGCCCGTACTCGATCGTCGGCGAACACGTCGAGATCGGCGAACGTACCCGCATCGGCCCCCATGTAGTCATCGAGGGGCACACCCGCATCGGGTGCGACAACGAGATCTTCCAGTTCTGCTCGATCGGCGCCAGCCCGCAGGACAAGAAGTACGATGCCGAGCCCACCCGGCTCGAGATCGGTGATCGCAACACGATCCGCGAGTTCTGCTCCTTCAATGTGGGCACCAGCCAGGATGCGCACATCACGCACATCGGCAGCGACAACTGGATCATGGCCTATGTGCACATCGCCCACGACTGTCATGTAGGCAATCACACCACCTTCGCCAACAACGCCACGCTGGCAGGCCATGTACAAGTTGGCGACTGGGCGATCCTGGGCGGTTTCACCGGTGTGCACCAGTTCTGCCGCGTTGGTGCGCACAGCTTCTGCGGCGTGGGAACGGTGCTCCTGCAGGACCTTCCGCCGTTCGTGACCGTGGCGGGCAACCCGGCCAAGCCGCACGGCATCAACAGCGAAGGGCTGCGCCGCCGAGGGTACTCGGCCGAGGCAATCGCCGGCGTCAAGCGCGCCTACCGTACCCTCTACCGCAGCGGACTGTCGCTCGAAGAGGCTCGCCAGCGCGTGGCTGAGATCGCCGCCGCGCAGCCTGAAGTCGCCCTGTTCTCGGATTTCATCGCCGAATCCGGGCGTGGTCTCGTGCGCT
This sequence comes from Thauera sp. AutoDN2, assembly GCF_051280715.1. Classification (NCBI taxonomy): domain Bacteria; kingdom Pseudomonadati; phylum Pseudomonadota; class Betaproteobacteria; order Rhodocyclales; family Zoogloeaceae; genus Thauera; species Thauera sp. AutoDN2. The sequence goes on from NZ_JBNCAR010000003.1 coordinate 134,072, forward strand.
GAGCACGCCGACCTTGCGATGACGGTCCGTATTGCCATGGTCGCCGGAGAAACCTCCGGCGACCTGCTTGCCAGCCATCTGATCCGTGCGCTCAGGCAGCATGTGCCCGACGCGGAGTTCTTCGGCATCGGCGGGCCCAGGATGCAGGCCGAGGGCTTCGAGGCGCGCTGGCCATGCGAACGGCTCGCCGTGCATGGCTACGTCGATGCGCTGAAGCGTTATCGCGAGCTTTCGGGAATTCGCCGCGACCTGCTGGGGCAGATCCTGCACGAGCGACCCGATGTCTTCATCGGGGTCGATGCGCCGGACTTCAACCTCTGGCTCGAAGGCAAGGCGCGCGCGGCGGGCATCGCGTCGATCCATTTCGTCAGCCCTTCGATCTGGGCCTGGCGGGGCGGCCGCATCAAGCGCATCGCGCGCTCGGTGTCACACATGCTGTGCCTGTTCCCGTTCGAGCCCGAACTCTATGCGCGGGCCGGGGTGCCCGTGACCTACGTTGGTCACCCCCTTGCCGACGTGTTCCCGCTGCAGCCCGACCGCGACCAGGCGCGGGTAGCCTTGGGTATTGCCGTCGCGCAACAGGTGGTGGCACTGCTGCCTGGAAGCCGGCAATCCGAGGTGCGCAATCTCGCTGCCACCTTCATCGAAACTGCCCGCCGGTTGCGCGAGCGGGCGCCGGATCTGCGCTTTCTCGTTCCGCTCGCAACGCCCGAGACCCGGCAGATTTTCGACGAGGCCATTGTCCGTTGCCAGGCGCAGGACGTGCCGCTCGAACTGCTTCCGGGCCAGGCAGTGGAGGCAATGACCGCGGCTGATGTGGTGCTGGTGGCGAGCGGGACGGCGAGCCTCGAGGCCGCGCTGCTGAAGCGACCGATGGTGATCACCTACCGCATCGGCAAGTGGCAGTACCGCCTCATGAAACGGATGGCCTATCTGCCTTGGGTCGGCCTGCCGAACATCCTGTGCGGGGATACTGTCGTGCCCGAACTGTTGCAGGACGATGCGACGCCCGAGCGGCTCGCCGAAGCGCTGCTTGCCTGGCTCCAGGAACCCGCCCGTCGGGCAGTGGTCGAGGCGCGCTTCATGGAACTGCACCTCAGCCTGAAGCAGGGTACCGCCCGCAGGGCGGCCGAGGCCATCCTGCCTTATCTTTCCCGCCCCGGGGCGTGAGCACGCACATGCGGACGCCGGACCTTTTCGACGAGATACCTGCCGGCCTGCCCGCGAGCGGTCTGGTGTGTGGAGTGGACGAGGCCGGTCGCGGGCCGTTGTGCGGGCCGGTGGTGGCCGCGGCGGTGATCCTCGACCCCGCGCGGCCGATTCCCGGCCTGAATGATTCCAAGAAGCTCAGCGAGGCAGCACGCGAGCGCCTCGCACCGCTGATCCGGGAGCGGGCGCTGGCGTGGGCTGTCGCGCAGGCCGATGTCGAGGAAATCGATCGGCTCAACATCCTCCACGCAACCATGCTCGCGATGCAACGCGCCGTAGACGGGCTGTCGCTGGCGCCGATCGAGGTGCTGATCGACGGCAATCGCTGCCCCCGCCTGCGCTACCCGGCGCGCGCCATCATCAAGGGTGATGCGACCGAGCCCGCGATATCCGCTGCTTCCATCCTTGCCAAGACGGCCCGCGACGAGGCCATGCGCGCGCTGGATGCCGTCTGGCCCCAGTATGGACTGGCTGCGCACAAAGGGTATCCGACGGCGGCGCATCTGGCGGCGCTGGAGGCGCACGGCGTGCAGTCCTTCCACCGGCGCAGTTTCGGGCCGGTGCGCAGGCTGCTCACGGCGCCGGGAGAGCGCTGAGCGGTGGAGATGAAGGCGATCCGTTCCCGCGACAACGCGCTGGTCAAGCACTGGCACGCGCTCGCCCACTCAGCACGAGATCGGCGCAAATCCGGGCAGACGCTGCTGGATGGCGCGCATCTGCTACGCGCAGCGCTGGATGCGGGCTGCCCGTTCGAAGCAGTGATCGTTTCCGAGAGTGGTCTCGAGCAGGCGGAGATCTCAGGCCTCTGCGCCGCGCTGCCCCCCGGCGTGCAGCGCTACCTGCTGACCGACGCCTTGTTCCGGCATGTGAGTCCGGTGGATACACCCGCGGGAGTGCTTGCGGTGGTGGAGCCCGCAACGGTCCTCGTCGACGAGGGCGGTGGGATCCTTCGCCCTGAAAGCCTGATCGCGCTGGATGCGGTGCAGGATCCGGGCAACCTCGGCACGATCCTGCGTACCGCCGCGGCGGCCGGAATCCGGCGTGCGCTGCTGGGTGAGGGCTGCGCCCACGCGTGGTCGCCGCGGGTGCTGAGGGCCGGAATGGGTGCCCATTTCGCGCTGCGGATCGAGGAAGGGCTGGATCTTCCCGCGCGCCTTGCAGGCTATCCCGGAGTGCGGATCGCAACTGCGCTCGGTGCGGGTGCGCGCCCGCTCTACGACCTCGACCTGCGTGGGCCGGTCGCCTGGCTCTTTGGTGCAGAAGGCAAGGGCCTGTCGCGGGAACTGCTGGCATGCGCCGACCAGCGCGCCGTAATCCCCATGTTGGGTGCCATGGAGTCACTCAATGTGGGTGCTGCCGCTGCGGTCTGCCTGTTCGAACAGGCCCGGCAACTGCGCAGCCGTTAAAAGCTTCACATTGGAGGGCGCCCGGGGCGTTGACGGGGGGACGGCACGCCCCGATGCTACACACTGATCCGGAGCAGCGCTCCGGCACACACCTAGACGGCCACAGGCCGCAACCCGGGTTGGAGACACCTTAGATGGCGAAATACCTCAAGACCGCTAAAGGGCAGGAGGAGATCAACTCGCGCACGCATGGGCTGGGCCTGCGCGCGCGACGCGTACTGATCCTCGTGGACGGTGAGCGTGACGCGGACGTGCTTGCAGCAATGAGCGGGGCACCCGATGTCGAGGACGTGCTCACGGTGCTCGTGGAAGGCGGCTTCATCGAAGCGAGCGTGGCGCCGCAAGCAGCTGCCACGGCGAGCGCTGCGGTGGTGGAGCCGATCCCGGCCCCGAAGGGCGCGGGCGCCAGCGCGGAGAAGGTAAGGATGGCGCGCGACTTCATGATGAACACGCTGCGTACCTTCCATGGTCCGTACGGCAAGCTCGACCTCGTCAAGCGTATCCATTCGTCCAATGCCGAGGACGAACTTCATGGCCTGTTCGACGAGTGGCTGGTTTCGATCACCGAAACCAGTATCGGGCGCAAGCGCGCCGACGAGCTTTCCGCCCGCTTGCGCGGGGTGCTGGCCGGGTCCTGATCCGGGCCGGCGCTTCAGCGCGGCAAGGTCAGTGCAGTTGCCTGATCTGCGGGCGAGCCGCCCGGCGTCCACTGCAGCAGGCCTAGCAGGGGCGCAGCGATGCGCTGGCGAAGCGCCTCCACGTTCTGCTCCCGGCGCAGCATTTCCGCATCGACACAGTTGCCGATCCAGCCGGCGAGCGTCAGCCCGCGATGTGTGATGGCTTCGACCGTCAACAAGGCGTGGCTGAGACAGCCCAGGCGCAGGCCGACCACCAGGATCACCGGCAGCGCAAGCTCGACCGCGAGGTCTGCGCTGTCATAGTCCTCCGCGAGCGGCACCTTGAAGCCGCCCACGCCCTCCACGAACACGACATCGGCCTGCCTGCGAAGCGCCGCAAGCGCATCGACCACCGGAGCCGGCTCAACCCTGCGGCCTTCCTCCGCCGCCGCGATGTGGGGCGCGATGGGTGCAGCGAAACACCACGGATTCAGCCGCTCCAGCCCGGGGTCGAAGCTGCCGGCCGCGCGCAACGCGGCCACGTCCTCATTCAGGAGAACGCCGTCGACCCGTTCGGCGCCTGCAGCCACCGGTTTCATGCCGAGGGCGCGCAAGCCTTGGTTACGTGCGGCCTGCAGCAGCGCACAGGTGGAGAAGGTCTTCCCGATTCCGGTGTCGGTGCCGGCGATGAACCAGGCGGGGGCGAGGCTTGCGGTGCCGGCTGGCGGGGTCATGCGCCGTCTCCGATCGGGGGGTTTGCGATCAGGGGTTTGCGTAGTGCGAGCAGAATGACATCGTAGGTCGCGGGTAGCAGCCCGTTGCTGCGCCGGTGGCGTTCGTACTGTGCCTGCAGTTGCATCCACGCCGCACGTCCGAGCGCTTCGCGCCGACGTCCATGGTCGACCGTCGCCGCCCCGATTGCCTTGATGTCGCGCAGCAGGCTGCGGAGGTCTTCAGCGCAGGCGTACATGGGCCGCGTGTCGAGCGCTTCTACGGCGAGCCCGGCAGTGGTCACGTCCTGAACCCAGCGGCTCGCGGGGTGGAATTCGATCGTGTGGCGAGCGTCGTCTATGCTGGCGAACGCATCGCGCAGTTCGTGCAGCGTTGCAGGCCCCAGCGTTGCGATCAGCGCGACACCGCCAGGGGCCAGTACGCGCGCGCATTCCGCCAGTGCACGTGCAGGATCGCACCACTGCATGGCGAGGCTGGACCAGACCATGGCAAGGCAGGCGTCTGCGAGCGGCAGGTGCTCAAGGTCGGCACACACGGGCATCAGGGTGGGGGTACGGCTGGCCGCCTGCGCGCCGTGCCGGCTGCGTGCGCGCTCGAGCATGGCGGGCGCGAGATCGAGCGCGAGCAGCGACGCACCCGGGCAGAGAAGCTCGATCGCTGCCTGCCCGAACCCGGTACCGCAGCCCGCATCGAGCACCCGCGCGTTCGGGCGAGGAGTGGTCGCAGTGGCGGTTTCGCGGCCGAAGACCTGCAGGGCCTGGCAGATCGCGCGCTGTATCTCCGCTGCGGCGTCGTAGCCGTCGGCGGCCTGGTCGAAGGCCCGGCGGATGCGGTGGCGTCGCACGCGATGTGCGCTCAAACGCACACGATCGTCGGTCGCGGCGGGATCGTCGCGCGAGGCCTTATCCATGCATGAAGCGCTCGATCAAGCGGGCGCAGTCCGCAGCATGCGACAAGGGCAGCGCGTGTCCGCCGGCCGGAAGGCGCGCCAGCTGCGCGTCGGGGAGGGCCTGCGCCAGCATTCGAGCGGCGGCAACGGGCATCAGCGCATCGTGTTCGCCGTGGATCAGCAGGCAGGGCTGTCGCACCTGCGCAAGCACTGGACGCAGATCTGCGCAGGCGAGCAGCTCGAGTCCCGCGCGCAGGCCGGCATGTTCGCCCGTTCCACCGCGGTGTTCCGGGGCGAGACAGGATTCGAGCTGGCCGGCAAGTACCTTGCGTGTGGCCTCACCCAGGCACTGCAGGGCGAGAAAGCGCCGCAGCGTGGCCTGTGGCGATTGCGCGAAGCCGCTGCAAAAGGCGCCCACGGTTTCCGCCGCCAGACCGGGCCATACCGTCGCGGGTTGCGCTACCGCTGCAGTGTCCGGCACCTCGGCCACGAAGCGTGCGGTGCTTGAGATCAGCACCAGTCGGGAGACACGCGTGGGATGGCGCGCAGCGATGTCGAGCGCGAGCAGGGCGCCGAGCGACCAGCCCACGAGGGTGGCCTGCTGCGGCAAGCGTGCGAGCAGGGCGTCGGACCAAGCGGCGAGCAGATCCTCAGGCGCGGCATGGCGCGCGGGTACGGCGCCGGCGTGCCCGGGCAGCGCAGGCGCCAGCACCGGCCGGTCGCCCAGCAGCGCGCGCAGCGGCGCCCACACTGCGGGCGACATCGCCCAACCATGAAGGAGGACAAGCGGCGGCGCTTCGCCGCGCGTGTCGTGCGAAGGCAAGCTGGCGTTCATGGGGTGAGGCGCTGTTCAAGACCGCACAAGGTTTCTGCCAGGCAGCGCACATCGTCCTCGCTGTGGGCTGCACTCAAGGAGATGCGCAGACGGGCCGTGCCCGCCGGAACGGTCGGCGGGCGGATTGCCGGCACCCAGAAGCCCGCCGCCTCGAGTGCGGCGGCGACTGCGAGGGCCTCGGCGTTGTCGCCGATCAGCACCGGCTGGATCGGCGTACGTGAGTCCATCAGGCGCCAGCGCACGAAACGGGCACGACTGCGCAGACAGGCGATCAGGTGTGCGAGCCGGTCGCGGCGCGCATCGCCGTCCTCGATCAGTTGCAGGCTCTCGAGCAGCACGTGCGCCAGCGCAGGGGGGGCACCGGTGCTGAAGAGATAGGTACGCATCTTCTGCAGTAGCCATTCGATCAGTTCTGCCTGACCCGCGATGAAGGCGCCTGCCACCCCGGCGGCCTTGCCGAGGGTTCCGATGAGCACGATACGCCAGGCTTCGGGGTGGGTCAGCACGCCCGCTTCGGCCAGTGCGCCGCGCCCTTGTGGTCCGAGTACGCCGAAACCATGCGCGTCATCCACGACCAGCCAGGCATCGTGGCGGGCTGCGAGCGCGAGCAGCGCGGCAAGTGGGGCTACGTCACCGTCCATGCTGAACACGCTGTCGGTGACGATGGCCTTGTGCCGCGCCGTGCTGCTGGCGAGCAGGTGCTCGAGCGTGGCCAGGTCGAGGTGGGGGTAGCGGCGCAGCTCGGCACGCGAGAGCAGGGCGCCATCGACCAGCGAAGCATGGACCAGGCGGTCGGCGAAGATTGCGTCGCCACGTCCGAGCAAGGCCGGCAGCACACCCGTGTTGGCCATGTAGCCGGTGGACAGGTAGAGCGCACGTTCGCAGCCCACGAAGCGTGCGAGCGCAGTCTCGAGCGCGTCGTGCACCGTGTAGTGGCCGCTCACCAAATGGGAGGCGCCGGCGCCGCTGCCCCAGCGTGCTGCACCGGCAGCCAGCGCCGTGGCGAGCCGGGGCTCCGCCGCAAGGCCCAGATAGTCGTTGCTGCAGAAGGCCCGCCGCGTGCCGCCATCCACGTTCGCCTGCGGTGCGCAGGGCTGCGCGTTGCTGCGCCGGCGCCGGCGCAGCGCGTTCTGATCGAGCGTGGCGAGTCCGACGCGCAGATCGTCGAGCAGGCTCATTGGATTGGCGTTGCCAGCATCGGCGTGCAGGCGAGTGGGGCGCAGGCGAGTGGGGCGCAGGCGAGTGGGGCGCAGGCGAGTGGGGCGCAGGCGAGTGGGGCGAACATCGGGGGCTTCACGCGGCCTCCCGATGGAGCGCTTCGGCGAGTGCCGCGGCCGCGCCGTCGGCGAGGTGGGCGATGTCCGCCTCATCCAGGATGTAGGGCGGCATGAAATAGACCGTATTGCCGATCGGCCGCAGCAGCACACCATGTTCCAGCCCGGCGGCGAAGAAGCGGTGTGCGAAGCCGGACGGTGCTTCGGCCACGTCGAAGGCTGCGATCATCCCGGTCTGACGCAGGTGGCGTACCGCGGCGTGGCTGCCGAAGCGCTGCGCAAGCGCCTCGCCCAGGAGGCGGGCGCGGCTGCGGTTGGCCTCGATCACCCCGTCCTCGGCGAAGATGTCCAGGGTGGCGAGCGCAGCGCGGCAGGCGAGCGGATTGCCGGTGTAGGAGTGCGAATGCAGGAAGGCGCGCGTGCTGCGGTCGTCGTAGAAGGCGCGGTAGATCTCGTCGCGGGTGAGTACCAGCGAGAGCGGCAGGTAGCCGCCGGAGATGCCCTTGGAGAGGCACAGGAAGTCCGGCCAGCCGACCTCGGTGTCGGGCCCCTCCGCAGGGCCGGCAACCTGCTCCCAGGCGAAGAAAGTGCCGCTGCGGCCGCAGCCGACCGCGATCTCGTCGGCAATCAGGTGCACGCGGTAGCGTTGGCACAGGGCGCGCGCCCGACGCAGGTATTCGGCGTCGTACATCACCATGCCGGCCGCACCCTGCACCAGCGGCTCGACGATCAGCGCCGCAATGCCCTCGTGGTGGGCTTCGAGATGGGCTTCGAGCAGGCCTGCGGCATGGTGCGCGAGTTCGGCCGGCGTCTCGCCCTCTCGCACCCGGCGGGTGTCCGGGCACGGCACGGTGTCTCCTGCGCGCACGAGGGGTGCGTAGGCGTCACGAAAGACCGGCACGTCGGTCACGGCCAGGGCGCCGACCGTTTCGCCGTGGTAGCTGCCGGCAAGGCTGAGAAAGCGGGTCTTGCCGGGGTGCCCCGCATTGCGCCAGTAATGCACGCTCATCTTGAGCGCGATCTCGGTCGCCGATGCGCCGTCCGAGGCGTAGAAAGCGTGCCCCAGCCGATGGCCGGTGAGCGCTGCCAGGCGCTCGGACAGCTCGACTACCGGGGCATGGGTGAAGCCGGCCAGCATGGCGTGTTCGAGAGTCTCGAGCTGCGCGCGCAGCGCAGCATTGATGCGCGGGTTGCAGTGACCGAACAGGTTTACCCACCACGAGCTGATGCCATCCATCAGCCGGCGCCCCTGCGCGTCGATCAGCCATGCCCCCTCTCCGCACACGATGGGCACCAGCGGCAGCGTCTCGTGCGTCTTCATCTGGGTGCAGGGGTGCCAGACGGCGGCGAGCGAGCGGGCGAGCAGGTCGTCGGTGCGGGACATCCGGATACGGTTGGCTTGAAAGGGCGCCCATGTTGGGCAAAGGGGGTAGGGCTGTCAATTGTCGATGGAGGGGCGGTGTGGAGGCCGGCGGTGAAGAGGGGCGAGGGTGCTGGGGCATGAAGGGTTGGAGAATCGGGGCATGAAGGGATGGGGGATGGGGACGGCACGGCCGCGTGGAGGGCGGTCTGGGTGATGACGCGCCGGATCCGATTCGCGTTAACATTCACCGGGTCCGGCCTCCGTGCCGCTTCCGCGAAGATTCTGCACATGCTCCTCGTCATCTCTCCGGCAAAAGCGCTCGATTTCGAAACGCCACCCGTCACGTCAACCCATACCCAACCCGATTTTCTCGACGATGCGGCCGAACTCATCTCCGTGCTGCGCGACTATTCGCCGGCACAGGTCGCCGAGTTGATGTCCCTTTCCGACGCGCTCGCGAGCCTGAACGTGGCGCGCTATGCGAGCTGGTCGCGGCCGTTCTCTCCCGCCAATGCGAAGCAGGCGGTGCTCGCTTTCAATGGCGATGTATACGAAGGCCTGGATGCGGCGAGCCTGTCGGCCGAGGATCTGGCCTGGGCACAGGATCATCTGCGCATCCTCTCCGGCCTGTATGGCGTGCTTCGTCCGCTCGACCTCATGCAGCCCTACCGGCTGGAGATGGGCACGCGGCTCGCCAGCCCGCGCGGAAAGAACCTCTATGAGTTCTGGGGCGAGCGCATCACTGCCGAACTCAACCGACTGCTGTCCCGCGAAGAGCAAGCGGGCCGCGAGCGGGTGCTGCTCAACCTGGCCTCGGACGAGTACTTCAAGTCGGTGAAGCCGAAGAAGCTGAACGGGCGCATCGTCACGCCGGTGTTCGAGGACTGGAAGGGCGGGCGTTACAAGATCATCAGCTTCTACGCCAAGCGCGCGCGCGGACTGATGAGCCGCTACGTGATCCGCAAGCGGATCGATGCGCTCGATGCGCTCGAGGGTTTCGATCGCGAGGGCTATGCGTTTGCGCCCGAGGCTTCGGAGGCCGACCGGCTGGTCTTCCGTCGCCGCGAGGTGTGAGGCGATGAAGATCAGCTGCGCCTTCGATTCGGGTGCGATCGAGGTTCTCAGCCTCGAAGACCCATCCAACATCCGCCTGCGCTTGCGCAGCGACAACGCGGCCGACTTCCACCAGTGGTTCCATTTCCGGCTCACGGGTGCCGCTGGCAAGCCTGTGCGCATGGTGTTCGAGAACGCGGCCAGCGCCGCCTACCCGGAGGGTTGGCCGGATTACCGATGCGTGGCCTCCTATGACCGCCAGAACTGGTTCCGCATCGCCACGACCCGCTACGAAGACGGGGCGCTGATCGTCGAGCATACGCCCGAGCGCGACACCCTCTATTACGCGTATTTCGAGCCCTATTCGCACGAGCGCCATCTCGATCTGGTCGGGCGGGTGGAGCAGTCGCCCTATGCCCAGGTACGCAACCTCGGCAGCACGGTCGAAGGGCGCGACCTTGACCTGATCGAGGTCGGGCGGCCTTCTCCGCGGCGCGTGCCGCTGTGGATCATCGCCCGCCAACACCCGGGCGAGACCATGGCGGAGTGGTTCGTCGAAGGTCTGCTCGAGCGCCTGCTGGACGGCGCGGACGCAGTGGCGCGCAAGGTGCGCGAACACGCCGTGCTGTACATCGTGCCCAACATGAACCCGGACGGCGCAGTGCGCGGCAACCTGCGCACCAATGCGGCGGGCTGTAACCTCAACCGCGCCTGGCGCGAACCCGACGCGGCGACGAGCCCGGAGGTGCTGCGGGTACGGTCCGAGATGGAGCGCACCGGCTGCGAGCTATTCCTCGACATCCACGGCGACGAGTCCTTGCCCTATGTGTTCTTCTCTACCGCAGAAGAGGTGCCGGGATATGGTGCCGAAGCGCTCGAGGCCCAGGCGCGCTTCATCGAGTGCTTCGCTGCGGTGAGTCCGGACTTCCAGACGCACGAGGGCTACAAACCCGGGCGCTTCGCGGACGAGCTGCTGACGCTCGCGAGCAAATGGGTGGCGCACCGCTTCGGGTGCGTTTCGCTGACGCTGGAGATGCCCTTCAAGGACAACGCCAACCTGCCCGATGGGCACGTGGGCTGGAATGGCGCACGCAGCAAGCGCCTGGGCGCGGCGATGCTCAATCCGATCCTGCGCCATCTGGAGGCCGGGCGCGCAGGCTGAACGAGCCCGCCCGGGCGATTGGGACAACCCACCCGGTCTTCAGCCCTTGCTTCCCAGTTCTGCGAGGATGGCGGTGGCGCAGGCCACACCCGAACGCACTGCGGACTCCAGCGTGGCCGGGTACTCCGAATCCAGGTAATCCCCCGCCAGCCAAAGGCCGGGCAGCGGCGTGCGCAGTCCCGGGCGCAGGATGCCCGGCCGGCAGGCAAACGTGGCGCGCCGCTCGACGATCACTTGCGACCACTCCGGGGCGGGGAGCCGCCGGCCAAGCTGGCGTTCGAGCTGGGCATGCACGGCCAGGATGAGCTCGTCGCGCGCCAAGGCTTCATGTGGGCCGCGCGCACTGATCACACAGGACATCAGCCCCTCCGCCCCCCCCAGCTGGCCGCGGTCGAACACCCATTGCGCGGGATCGGCGGGATCGCCTCCTGCGAGGCCGATCATCGGTTCGGGCAAGCGCTCGCCCTTGCCCAGGGCGAGGTAGACGGAAACGATCGGCTCATGCTCCAGCGCATCGATCTGCGCGGCCAGCCGGTCGCAGGCGCCGGTGGACGCAAGCAGCGCGCTGGCATGGTAGGGCGCCGTGGCGACGACGACGTGGCGCCAGGCCTTGCCCTGGCTGTCGCCGCCCAGGGCAAGCCCGCCCGCAACAGGCGAGATCGATTCGATCGCATGGCCGGTGCGCAGCTTGCCGCGGCGAACACCGATGTAGCGCGCTGCCGGGACCGGAAACAGTTCGGACAGGTCGGTGCGCGGCAACAGCAGTTCGCTCGCTGCCGCGCCGGCGGCCAGGCTGTCGCGCAGCACATTGGCAAATATCTGGGCAGAGGATTCCGCCACGGGGGTGTTCAATGCCGCCACGCACAGCGGCTCCCAGATCAGTGTGCGCAGTGCGGGCGTCTGGCGGGTCTCCGAGAGCAGGGCGTCGACATGCATCCCGGGGTCGTCCAGGCGGAAGTTGCGCTTCTTCAGCCAGCGCATCATGTGCAGCATCGCGAGGCGATCCCCCCAACCGAGTCCCTTTGCACGCAGCAGCCCCACCGCCAGATGGAAAGGGGCGGGCAGGGCGGCCGCCTTCAGGTGCAGGCGGCCGGGGACGTGCAGGGTCAGCGGCAGGTGCGCAAGCTGCTTGGGTGAAACCCCGGTGAGTCGCAGCAGGCGGGTGAGCTCGGTGTACGCGCCGATCAGGATGTGCTGGCCGTTGTCCACCCGCCAGTGGTGGTCCTTGTGCACCACGCGCGCCCGCCCGCCCATGGTGTGCGAGCGCTCGAACACCGTGACGTGCACCCCGGCCCGCGCCAGTTCGACGGCGCAGGCGAGCCCGGCGTAGCCCGCGCCGATGATTGCGACCTCGGGTGCGCTCATGCGCGGAACCAGGTGGTGCCGGCCAGCCAGACCTTGCGCAGCGGGGTCAGGGAGGTGCGGCGGTCCAGCACCTTGAAGCCGTCGGCGGCGATCTCGCGCAACAGCGTGCGGTAGATGGCGGCCATCACCAGCCCGGGGCGCTGCGCTTTGCGGTCAACCGCGGGCAGGTGGGCGAAGGCCTGATCGTAGAATTTCTCCGCACGCTCGGCCTGGAACGCCATCAGCGCCCTGAAGGGCTCGGAGTAGCGCCCCTCGAGGATGTCCCGAGCCGGGACCTCGAAGCGCTGCAGATCCTCGATCGGCAGGTAGATGCGGCCGCGGCGGGCGTCCTCGCCCACGTCGCGGATGATGTTGGTGAGCTGGAAGGCCAGCCCCAGATCGTGCGCGTACTTGAGCGTCTGCCGGTCCTGGTAGCCGAAGATCTCCGCCGCGAGCAGGCCGACGACGCTTGCGACGCGGTAGCAGTAGAGCTGCAGTCCCTTGAAATCGAGGTAACGGGTCTGGGAGAGATCCATCGCCATGCCGTCGATGATCTCGAGCAGTTGTTCCTGTGGCAGACGAAAGCCCTGCAACACGTCCTTCAGCGCATGACCGACCGGATGCGTGGGCACGCCACCGTAGATGCGCCCGACCTCCTGTCGCCACCACTCCAGCTTGGTCTGTGCGAGCGAGAGGTCATGGCATTCGTCCACCACGTCGTCCACCTCGCGGCAGAAGGCGTACAGCGCGGTGATCGCCCGGCGCCGCTCGGCGGGGAGGAACATGAAGCTGTAGTAGAAGCTGGAGCCGCTCTTTGCGGCTTTGTCCTGGCAGTAATCGTGCGGATTCATGCAAACTTTCCGTAGTTCAGGGCGCGCCAGCCCAGGCGCAGCCAGTCGCTGCGACCCAGCGTGGGACGGTGGCGGAACACATCGTAGCCGACGGCCTCGATGCGTTCGAGAATGTGCAGGCCGCCGAGCACGACCAGGCGCAGCTCCCAGCCGACCCGGCCAGGCAGGGCGCGCGCAAGCGGGGCGCCTTCGCGCATCAATGTGCGCGCCCGCCCGACCTCGAAGGCGAGCAGGGACTGCCACGGCCCGGTGACCGGGCTGCGGCCCCGCGCCAGCCCGTCCAGTTGTGCCTCGTCGACGCCGAAGCGGGCCATGTCGTCCTGCGGCAGGTAGATGCGCGCCTTGCGCCAGTCGATCGCGACATCCTGGCAGAAATTGATGAGCTGCAGACTGGTGCAGACGGCATCCGAACGGCGCAGGTTTTCCGCGCTGTCGGCACGGTGCAGTGCCAGCATGAGCCGACCCACGGGATCGGCCGAGCACCGGCAGTAGTCGCGCAGTTCGGCGAAGTCGGCGTAGCGTGTCTTGCCGACATCCTGCATGAAGGCATCGAGCAGGTCGCGCAGGGGTTGGACCGGAAGCGCATGCGCCCGGATCGCCTGACCCAGGCGCGCGAACATGGGCGCCAGCTCGGGGTCGCTAACCGCCTGTCCGTTTGCACAGGCCTCCAGCGCCTGACGGTAATCGTGCAGGCGGGCAAGCCGGTCCTGCGGCAGCGCATCGCCTTCGTCCGCCACGTCATCCGCGCTGCGCGCGAAGGCATAGACGGCCTCCACCGGCGCACGCAGGTGCGCGGGTAGAAGCAGGGATGCGACCGGGAAGTTCTCGTAGTGTTCGACCGGCATGGGGAGCGTGGCGCAGACGTCACCGCGGGCCGGTGAGTGCTGTACAGGAGCGCGGAGTATATCGCGCACCAGGCGGCGCTCGGCTGCCGGCAAGTTGTGCGGCATGCATCGCGCGGTGTGCATCGGTGCAACTTTTTGCGGTGCGGGATGACACAATCTCGTCTTCGCGTCGGCGCTTTCCTGCCGCGTTCAATCGGATGTTCTCCCATGCTGGAACTCGTCAGCCTTTCAAAGACGCTCCCCGGGCCGCCGCAGCGCGCCCTCTTCGACCGGCTTTCCCTGCGCGTCGAGGCGGGCGAGTGCGTTGCGATCGTCGGTGAGTCGGGCGTAGGCAAATCGACGCTGCTCAACTGCGTCGCCGGCTTGGAGCCGATCGACAGTGGCAGCATCCGGGTCGGCCCCTCGTCGATCGAGCGGCTGGAGGACGACGCGATGGCGCGCCTGCGGCGCAGCCACTACGGCTTCGTGTTTCAGGCCTTCCACATCCTGCCCCATCTGAACCTGTTGCAGAACGTCGCGCTCCCCTTGTGGTTGCTCGACACGCCTGCAGCGCAGGCCGAGGCGAGCGCTCGTGCGATGCTGGAGCGGGTCGGTCTGGGGGCGCGCGCCCTCGATGCGCCACAGCAACTCTCCGGCGGTGAAATGCAGCGCGTGGCGATCGCGCGCGCCCTGGTGCATCGGCCGCACCTGGTGCTCGCCGACGAACCCACTGGCAACCTCGACCCTGGTCGCGCCGCGGACGTGCTCGATCTGTTGCTGGGCCAGATCCGGGACTCGGGTGCGGCGGGGGTGCTGGTCACGCACTCGCGCGCTGCGGCCGCGCGTGCCGACCGTGTGGTCGAGCTGCGCATGGATGGCTTGCACGACATCACGGTTCGCGCATGAACGCATCACTGCGCCACGTCTTTCTTGCCAGCCTCCTGCGACGCCGGCTCGCCACCGCCTTGTCCCTGCTCGCGATCGCGCTCGGGGTTGCGCTCGGGCTGGCGGTACAACTGATTCACGGCGCGGCGCTCGATGAGTTTGGCCGCGGCATGCGGCTGGTGGCCGGCGAAGCCGATCTGCAACTGGTGGGGCCGCGCGACGGTTTCGATGAGGCGGTGTTCGTGGCGCTGGCGCGGCATCCCGCAGTGGCCGCGGCGAGTCCTATCCTCGAGGTCGAGGCCCGCCTGCCGGGGCGCGAGGACGCCCTGCGCATCCTCGGCGTCGACGTCTTTCGTGTGCTGCGCATGCAGCCGGGGCTGATTCCGCTCGCCGACGATGGGGCAGATGCAGGCGGGCGCTTTGCGGCACTCCAGCCGGGCAGGCTGTTCCTGAGTGACGACGCGCGTGCGCGCCTGCAGGAAGCGGATCGCAGCGGTGATGGTGAGTCGCAGCCGCCTGCGATGCGCGAGAACAGGGTGCTGGTGCAGTCCGGCGTGCGCAGCGTTACGCTAGAGGTCGCCGGGCGCGTCCCGGGTATGGCGGGGGTAATCGGCGTGATGGACATCGCGGCGGCACAGCAGGTGTTTGGCCGTATCGGCACGCTGAGCCGCGTGGATCTGAAGATCGCGCGCGGACTGAGCGTGCCCCAGGCCCTCGCTGCGCTGAACCCGACGCTGCCGCCGGGGCTCGCGCTGCGACCGCCGGAAGCCGCGGCGAGCGAGGTCGGCACGCTCTCGCGCGCCTACCGGGTCAATCTGACCATGCTCGCGGCCATCGCGCTGGTGACCGGCGCGTTTCTGGTGTTTTCGACACAGCTGCTCTCTGTTGCCAGGCGGCGCCGCGAGTTTGCCCTGTTGCGCGCGCTGGGGCTCGAGCGGCGCACGCTGATGCGCGGCCTGCTTGCCGAAGGGGCCGCGGTGGGCCTGGTCGGAGGGCTGCTCGGTGCGGCGCTTGGGCACGCGCTGGCCGCCGGCGCCTTTCATTTCGTGGGGGGAGACCTCGGCGCCGGGTTCTTCCGCGGCCTCGTACCCAGTCTGCACTTCGATACGCTATTGAGCCTTTCCTACCTTGTGCTCGGGGTATGCGCAGGACTGGCCGGGACCTGGCTTCCAGCGCGGGAAGCCGCTCGGGTCGCACCCGCACACGCGCTCAGGGCGGGGGAGCACGAGCGCGGCGGGCTGCCGCAAGGACACACCCGCAGCGGGTACGCCGCGGCGATGGTTGCGCTGGCGGTCCTGGCCTGCCTGCTGCCGCCGTTGCGGGGGATTCCGGTTGGCGGGTATGCGGCGGTCGTGTTCGTGCTGGCGGCCGCCGTGCTCGCGCTGCCGGTGATCGCGCGGCGCGTGCTGCCTCTGCTCGCGAGAGGGCGCACGGTGATCTGGCGGCTTGCACATGCGCGGCTTTCGGGCACGCCTGGGCAGGCGGTCGTGGCGGGTGCGGGGGTGATCGCGAGCGTGGCGCTCGCGGTATCCATGGCGATCATGGTGAGCTCGTTCCGGGTATCGGTCGATGACTGGCTGGCGCAGGTGCTGCCGGCCGATCTGTACATGCGTGCTTCGGTCTCCTCGGGCAGCGGATACCTCGATCCGGCAGCACTGGCAATGATCGCAGCGACCGAGGGCGTGGCGCGCGTGGATACGACACGGCTGATCAACCTGCGGCTGTCGGACGATGAGCCCCTGTTCAGCGTGCTGGCCCGCCCCTCGCAGGGCAACTGGGGGCTGCCGCTGGTCAGCGGTTCCATGGCGCCCCCGGCCCAGGCGGATGGATTGCCGCCGATCTGGGTTTCAGAGGCGGCGGCGGACCGGCACCGGCTTGCACGCGGGGCGGTTTTCGAGCTGCCGCTGGGTGGGCGGATGGTGCGCTTCATCGTTGCGGGGGTATGGCGCGACTACGCCCGCCAGCACGGTGCCGGTCTGATCGAAAGCGCAGATTACGTGCGCCTGACCGGCGATCAACGGGTGAATGATGCGGCCATCCTGCTCCAGCCCGGTGCGGCGCCGCCGGCGGTGGCCGAGGCCCTGCGCACGCGCTTCGGCGCGGAGCACGTGACGATCGCGCTCCCTGGCGAGATCCGGGCACTGAGTCTGGAGATCTTCGATCGCACCTTCCTCATCACCTATCTGATGGAAGCGGTTGCGGTGATGATCGGGCTGTTTGGCATCGCCACGACCTTCGCGGCGCTCGCGGTGACCCGCCAGGGCGAGTTCGGCATGCTCAGGCACCTCGGCTTCACGCGCGGGGAAATCGGCCGCCTGATCGCACTCGAAGGCGCGCTCACCGCGGCGCTGGGGGTGCTCGCAGGCCTTGTGGCTGGGGCGGCGATTGCCTGGATCCTGATCGAGATCATCAACCGCCAGAGTTTTCACTGGAGCATGGAGCTGGCGGTTCCCTGGGGAGCGTTGGCGCTTTTCGTGGCCAGCCTGATCCTGCTCGCGGCGCTGGTGGCCAGGCTCGCCGGCCGCCATGCGATGCAGCGCTCTGCCGTGCTGGCGGTGAAGGCGGACTGGTGAGGAACATGGGGATGCGGATGCTCGGGAAAGGATGGCCTATGGCGGGTAAGGAGAATGCACCGGGCAGGCTGCCGGGGGCCTTGCTGGCCTTCTGTGTCGCGGTGGCGGTACTGCTGAACCCCGCGGTCGCTCGCGCGCAGGCCGATAGGGACGATCCGGACTATCCGGCCGTGCGACCCGGAAGCGCTCTTGTGTTTCCGCAGGATTTCGGCGCGCATCCCGCCTATCGCACCGAGTGGTGGTACATCACCGGCTGGCTGCGGGATGAGGCGGGCAAGGCGCGAGGCTTTCAGCTCACCTTCTTCCGGGTGCGCACCCGCATCGGTGAGGACAATCCGAGCCGCTTCGCGCCCCGGCAACTCGTGCTTGCCCACGCCGCTGTGGCCGATGCCGGACACGGGCGCCTGCGGCATGCCGAGCGCTCGGGACGGGTGTTCCCCGGACTGGTCGAGGCCGAGGAGGGACGTACGTCCGTGCGTGTCGAGGACTGGTTCCTCGAAGGCAGTGCGGACTTGATGGGTGAATACCGGAGCCGGATCGAGGCCGAGGATTTCGCCTTCGAGCTGGAGTTTCACCCGGATCGACCACCGGTGGAGAACGGGCGCGGCGGGTTCAGCCAGAAGGCGCCCGATCCGCTCAACGCCAGCTACTACTACAGCCGCCCACAGCTCGCGGTGCGGGGCAGCCTGCGCGTGGATGGGCGGGACCATGCGGTGGAGGGCAGGGCGTGGCTGGATCATGAGTGGTCGAGCGAGATCCTTCCCGAGAATGCGCGCGGCTGGGACTGGGTCGGGATCAACCTGCACGATGGGGGCAGCCTGATGGGCTTCCAGATGCGCGACGCGAACGGAAACGCGATCTGGGGTGCAGGCACGGTCGGTGATGCACAGGGCGCAACGCAGACGCTCGGGCCTGAAACCCTGCGCTTCACACCCTTGCGCCACTGGCGCTCGCCACGCACCGGGATCGAGTACCCGGTCGAATGGGCGCTTGAGCTGAAGGACGGGTGCCGCTTCGTCATCCGCCCGCTGCTGGACGACCAGGAGCTGGACAGCCGCGCCTCCACGGGCGCTATCTATTGGGAGGGTGCAGTCCGCCTGTATGCGGTCGAACCCACCGGCGAAGTGCACAAGGAAATCGGCGAGGGCTATCTGGAGATGACCGGCTACGCCGAGCGCCTGCGCATGTGATGGCCCCCTCACGCGATCGCGCTGGCATGCACCCGCGCGCGCGTGACAGACGCCCAAGCGGCCGTGTGCGATGCGATAATGGAGCCCTTCCAATCTGGGCAGGAATGGCATTGTGATCCTCGTTACGGGCGGCGCCGGCTTCATCGGCGCAAATTTCGTACTCGACTGGCTGAAGGGTAGTGATGAGCCGGTACTCAACCTGGATGCCCTCACCTACGCGGGCAACCTCGAGAACCTGGCTTCCCTGCAGAACGATCCGCGCCACGTGTTCGTGCATGGCGACATTTGCGACCGGCCGCTGCTGGACCGCCTGTTCGCCGAACATGCGCCGCGGGCCATCGTGCATTTTGCGGCGGAGAGCCATGTCGATCGTTCCATTCACGGGCCGGGCGCGTTCGTCCGCACCAACGTGGAAGGCACCTTCACCCTGCTCGAAGCCGCGCGCGCGTACTGGTCCGGGCTGCCCGCGAATGCGCGCGAGGGATTTCGCTTCCTGCACGTGAGCACCGATGAGGTCTATGGCTCGCTGGGACCGAACGATCCGGCCTTCACCGAGACCAAGACCTACGAGCCGAACAGCCCGTACTCGGCGAGCAAGGCCGCCAGCGACCATCTGGTGCGCGCCTGGCATCACACCTACGGATTGCCGGTGCTGACCACCAACTGCTCGAACAACTATGGTCCCTGCCAGTTTCCGGAGAAGCTGATCCCGCTGATGATCGTCAATGCGCTCGCAGGCAAGCCCCTGCCGGTGTACGGCGACGGGCTCAATGTGCGTGACTGGCTCTACGTGGGGGACCACTGCAGCGCGATCCGCGAGGTGCTCGCGCGCGGGCGCAGCGGGGAAACCTACAACATCGGTGGCTGGAACGAGTTGGCCAACATCGAGATCGTGCGTACCGTATGCGGGCTGCTCGATGCCCTGCGGCCTGATCCAGCCGGAAGCCGTGAGCGGCTGATCGCCCACGTAACAGACCGCCCCGGCCACGATCGCCGGTACGCGATCGACGCGCGCAAGATCGAGCGCGAGCTCGGCTGGCGCCCGGCGGAAACCTTCGCGAGCGGCATCCGCAAGACCGTGGAATGGTATCTCGACAATCCGGCATGGCTGGCGAACGTGCAGAGCGGCGCGTATCGCGACTGGGTCAGCCGCAATTACGCCGAACGTGAGGCCGAGCAATGAAAATCCTGCTCCTCGGCAAGAACGGGCAGGTGGGCTGGGAACTGCAACGCGCACTCGCACCGCTGGGCGAAGTGGTGGCGCTGGATCGGCGTGGCACGGACGGACTGCATGGCGATCTCGAGGATCTGCAGGGGCTGGAAGCGACGGTGCGCAAGCTCGCGCCGGGGATCATCGTCAATGCGGCAGCCTATACGGCGGTGGATAAGGCCGAGACGGACGAAGCGCGGGCCCGGCGGATCAATGCCGATGCGGTTCGGGTGCTCGCCACCGAAGCCGGACGGCTCGGCACCCTGCTGGTGCATTACTCGACCGACTATGTGTTCGACGGCAGTGGCGCGCGGCCTTGGCGCGAGGATGCGCCCACAGGTCCGCTCTCGGTATATGGCCGCAGCAAGCTTGCGGGTGAAGAGGCAATTCGTGCGAGCGCATGCCGTCATCTGATCTTTCGCACCTCCTGGGTCCATGCTGCACGCGGGAATAATTTTCCCCGCACCATGCTGCGCCTGGCGGCCGAGCGCGACAGCCTGCGCGTGATCGCGGATCAGTTCGGCGCACCAACGGGGGCCGAGTTGATTGCCGACGTCAGTGCGCATGCGATCCGCGCAGTCCAGGCCGATCCCGGGCTTGGGGGCCTGTACCACTTGGCCGCCGATGGCGAGACCAGCTGGCACGGCTACGCGCAGTTCGTCATCGAACATGCGCGCCAGATCGGGGTGTTACTCAAGGTGCGTGAGATCGTCCCGATCGGTACGCGCGACTACCCCACCGCTGCCGAGCGGCCGCTCAACTCGCGCCTGGACACCGCGCTGCTGCGCAGCCGCTTCGGCCTCCAACTGCCCGACTGGCGCGATGGCGTGGCCCGCATGCTGCAGGAGATCGCGGGGCGGGAATCCAGCGTGTCGTGAAGGCATACCAGAAGAGACTGAAGGAACAGCACAGAGGACGCCATGACCATCAAGAGCGTGATTCTCTCCGGGGGCTCGGGAACCCGATTGTGGCCGGCTTCGCGCGAGAGCTATCCCAAACAACTGCTGCCGCTCACCGGTGAGCGTTCGCTGCTCCAGGAGACCGCGACGCGGTTGAGAGGCTTTACCGCCGCCGAGGTCGACCCGCGCCCGCTCGTGATCACGAACGAGGAGTATCGCTTCATCATCGCCGAGCAGCTGCGCCAGATCGGGGTGCGTTCGCCGCAGATCGTGCTCGAGCCCGTGGGACGCAATACCGCGCCGGCGCTCACGCTGGCCGCGCTCACCGCAGCGGAGGAGGGGGACCCCATTCTGCTCGTGATGCCGGCGGACCACGTCATCGGTGATCTGGGCGCTTTTCAGCACACGATCGCCGTGGGTGCGGCCGCGGCACGAAGCGGCGCGCTCGTGACCTTCGGCATCGTGCCCGACCGCGCAGAAACGGGATACGGCTACATTCGCGCCGGTGCCGTGCTTGCGGCGGGCGAGGGCGCGCGTACTCTGGAAGAGTTCGTCGAGAAGCCTGACCGGGAGACCGCTGAGCGCTACGTGTCCAGCGGCGAGTACTACTGGAACAGCGGGATCTTCATGATGAAGGCCTCTGTGTGGATGGCTGCCATCACCCACTTCAATCCGGACATGGCGCGCAGCTGCTCCGCAGCGATCGACGGGCGCAGCCAGGATGCCGACTTCGTGCGGCTGGATGCAGCCGCCTTCGAGCGCAGCCCGAGCGATTCGATCGACTATGCGGTGATGGAGAAGCTCGCGACAGCGTCGGATCTGGGGCAGGGCGTGGTCGTTCCGCTCTCGGCCGGCTGGTCCGACGTGGGGGCCTGGGATGCATTGTGGGCCGTGTCGGAGAAGGACGCCGATGGCAACGCCGCACGCGGCGAAGTGATTTTCGAAGGCAGCCACAATACCCTCGTGCACGCCGACAGCCGACTCGTCGCGGCGATCGGATGCGAGGACATGATCGTGGTGGAAACACCCGACGCGGTCATGGTCGCACACAAGACCCGCACCCAGGACGTGAAGAAGGTGGTCGCCCGCCTCAAGGCCGAAGGCCGCAGCCTCACCCAGAGCCACCGCAAGGTGTATCGCCCCTGGGGTTGGTACGACTCGATCGACGCCGGTGAGCGCTTTCAGGTGAAGCGGATCGTGGTCAATCCGGGCGCCAAGCTCAGTCTGCAGATGCACCACCATCGCGCGGAGCACTGGATCGTGGTGCGAGGCACGGCCGAGGTCACCAGCGGCGACAAGACCTTCCTGCTTGCCGAGAACGAGTCGACCTACATTCCGCTTGGACATACGCATCGGCTCTCGAACCCGGGCAAAGTGCCGCTCGAGATCATCGAGGTCCAGTCGGGCAGCTACCTTGGCGAAGACGACATCGTGCGGTTCGAAGACACGTACGGACGGGCGCCGGCGTGACGCCGCCCCTGGGTGGCGGCCAACTCGATGCACCTGCTGGTCTTTCGGACTGCAGGGCTCGGGGCATGCATGCCTGTGTATAATGCGTGCCGCTTCTCGGCACCGCGGGGATGGCGGAATTGGTAGACGCACTGGATTTAGGTTCCAGCGCCGCAAGGCGTGAGAGTTCGAGTCTCTTTCCCCGCACCATCAAGCGCAGCAAGGGTTCGATGGAACAAGGTCGGGATGTGCCGTAAGGTCGGACACATCCCGGCTCTGTTTCGCGTGCCCATGGATAAAAAGCGAAGAATCTGCGTTATGTTAACTTGAAAGTTGCAGCCGTAACGCCGCGGTCTTATAGTCGAGTCGTCTCCCACCCGCATGAGGATGGCCATGTCCAATGTGCCGCCTGGCGATCCGAGGGCTGAGTTCGACTTTCAGCCCCTTATCGACGCCCTGCTTGCCGGCGATCACAAGTTGGCCCTCACCGCGACGCAGGTTCTGATCGATCGGGGGTGTTCGCGCGAACGAATCGTCACCGAAGGCCTCGAGCATGCGATGAGTCGGCTCGATGACAAGTGCACGGTCGATAGCTTCAACCTGCTTGAGATCATGCTGGTCGGGCGCGCAGTGTCCGCGGTTGTCCGTGTGCTGTATCCGGACGGCTATGCCCCGACCGAGGGGCGCGCCACCTTCGTGATTGCGACACTCGAAGGCGATGTGCACGACCTCGGCAAGAACATCGTGCGGATGGTGCTCGTTGGCAAGGGCTTTCGCGTCGTTGATCTCGGGCGTGACTGTCCGGTGGAGAATCTTGTGAGCGCAGCGCAGCGCGAAGACGCGGTTGCCGTCCTCGTGAGTGGCCTGATCAGTCCTGTGGTCAGCCAGGTGCGGAAGGTTCGGCCAGCGCTCTCCGCTGCGGGGCTTGGCGAACTCCCAGTCGTCGCCGGAGGGGCCGCGCTGAAGCAGTTGCAGCCCCGAGCCCTCGATGTCGATTACGTGGCTGAGAATGCCTTCGACGGGGCGCGCTATCTCGAGCGGCTCGTGGAAGCCGATGAACGGTCATGAACAGCCTTGAGCGCATCCTGGCCGCAACCCGCTTTGAGGCCGTCGACCGCCCGCCTCTCGTACCACAGCTGTTCGGGCACGCTGCGGTGAATGCCGGCCTCAGCCTGCGCGCGTACCTCCATGACGGAGCAGCACTTGCATGTGCGCAGTTGGCGGAGCGGGAGCGCTACGGCACCGACGCAGTCTTCGGCTTCATGGATTTCGGGGTTGAGGCTGAGGCGCTCGGCGCAGGGCTGCGCTTCTATGAGGATCGCTACCCCGATATCGTGGATCCGGTGCTCATCCCGGAGGGGGACGCGAATTGCCTGACCCTGCCGGATCCGCAGATCTCCGGCCGGATGCCCGTGTGCCTGGATGGGCTGCGAAGGATGCGTGCTGCGCTCGGTGATAGCGCACTTGTCGCGGGCGCGGTGGCTGGGCCGATGACGCTGAGCGCCCAGTTGTATGGCATCGAAAGCGCCCTGTATGTCGCGATTGACGATCCCCAGCGCTTTTCGGCGACGCTCGATTTTTCGACCCGGCTGGCTATCCTTTTTGCGCGTGCGCAACTCAATGCCGGCGCACATGCCGTCGTCGTGTTTGATCCGGCTGCATCCCCTGCCGTTGTTCCGGCCGCATTCTTCCGTGCGCATCTCCTGCCGAGGCTGACGCAGCTGATGTCCGCATTGCGCCAGGAGGGCGCGGCTTTCACCTGGCTCAACATCGCCGGGCCGACCGCGGGCATCCTCGACTGCTATCCGCGTATCGGCGCCGATATCGCCACCTTCGACTATTACGTTGATGCTGACGAGGCGTGTCGGCTCCTGCCTCGCACCTGTCTTGCAGGCAACCTCAAATCGCTCGATTTCCTCGATGCCGAACCGGAGGCGGTCGAGCAGCAGGCGCGTGCCCTGGTTGCGACCTTCCATGCTCGCGGGGGCTTCCTGCTCTCGAGCGGCTGCGAAATTCCGCCCGAGGCGGCCTCGGCCAACATTTCCGCGATCGGTGCGGCGCTTCGCGGGGACTGAGCAGAATGGCCACCCTGCGCATTCGTGTCGACGGAACGCTACATGCGCTGGCCTTCGATCCTGCAGCCGGGGCAAGCCTGCGCGGTATCCTCGAACCGACGGATTACCGGGTGCGTACCGCCTGTCTTGGCCTGGGGGCATGTGGCCTGTGCCGGATCCGTGTGCTCCGCGGTGACGCCGGTGCGGTCACTGCGGTAGAGCGCGCACAACTGGATGAGGTCCTGCTTCTGGACGGCATCCGGCTGGCCTGCCAGTGCCACCCGATGGCCGATCTCGAGATCGAAGTGTTGAGCCTGGCTGCGCCGACGAACTGGCGTATGCCCGCGGGTGGGCTGAAAGGGTTCGGTCCGCTGCGCTGGACGCCTCCCCTGTCCGGGCATCACCGTGGTGCTCGTCCGCTTGGCGTCGCGGTCGACCTCGGGACCAGCCACATCAGCCTTGCAGTGCTGGATCTCGACAGCGGAAGGCCGCTCACACTGCGCTTCGGTCCGAACCCTCAGCGTGCCCATGGCGCAGACATCATGACGCGGCTGGTCGTGGCCGGCGATGCGGGCCAGGCCGAAACCCTCGCTGCACTGGCTCGAGGTGCGATCGGTGAAGCGCTTGGCGAGATCGCCCGCAGCGAGGGGATTGATCTGGCGCGCATTACCCGCATGACGGTGGTGGGCAACACGGCCATGTTGAGCCTGCTCGCCAACCGCAATCATCAGCAGTTGCTCGAACCTCGAAACTGGTTCGCTCCGGTCGACTGTGCTCCCGCGGACGCGGCCCTTTGGGCGCAGGAGTGGAGCCTCTCCCCCGGGGTTACGATCGAAGTCATTCCACCGCTTGCGGGCTTTGTGGGCTCGGATCTGCTTGCCGGCGTGGTCGCCGAGCGCATGCTGGAGCGCCCTGCTCCATGCTTGCTGATCGATTTCGGCACGAATTCGGAGATGGCCCTGTGGACAGGCAAGACCCTGTGGGTCACTGCCACCGCCGGTGGTCCTGCTTTCGAAGCCAGCGCCGGGCGCGACTGCATTCCTGCCGAAGCCGGCGCGGTCTACCGCGTCCGCGAGGGCGTGGGTGACGCGCTCGAGTGCGACATTGTCGGTGCCGACGAGGCCCGAGGGCTCTGTGGCTCGGGGCTGGTGGATCTGCTAGCGTGCCTGCTGCGGCGCGGGCAGATCAATACCATCGGGCGGTTCGCGGATGGCAGCGAGCGTTTCCATTTCGAAGCCAACGGGCGCGTTCTGAGCCTGGGTTGGCGCGAGATCGATGCGCTGCAGCGGGCGAAGGCTGCGATCGGCGCCGGCGTCGCAGTGCTATGTGAATGCGCGGGCATCAACCCCGCCGAACTGCGTCATCTCCTTGCCGCAGGGCTGTTCGGTCGCCACCTCGATCTGAAAAATGCAGCGCAGATCGGGCTGCTGCCCGCGTTGCCCGCGGGGCGTATCTCGCTCGCCGGCAACACGGCGCTGGCCGGTGCCTGTGCTCTGTTGTTCGCCGAGGGCGCAAGACAGATGCTCGCCGATGCGCGCGGATGCACCCGTTTCGTCAATCTGGGCAACACCGCCGCATTCGACGCGGCGTTCCTGGATCATCTCTTCCTTCAACCGATGAGCATTTCGTCATGAGCGGTCCGCTGCCCGATCCGCGTACGCCGGTCGACGCCGTGGTGCGCACGGCTCAGTATCTCGCTGGCATCGTGTCCTACGAAGGGCTGTGGCCCCAACTCGCACGGGTCGTGCACAACTTCTATGGCGCCGACATCGCTGCCTTTCTGGCACGCGATGCTGGCGGGGAAATTCGCTGCCTGCAATGTGAGCCGGAAAATACAGAGCTTGCGCAGGTGTGCGCTGAGTCGGCCAAGCAGGTGTTCGAAAGCGGCTTTCTCAGCACGGAGGCGCTCAGCCTGCCGGATCCGCACGAATCGATCTTGCTGCCGATCGGCAGGGAGCGTCAGCGCACCGCCTATGTTCTGGTCGCTGCGCACAGGGGGAGGACGCCCCTGCCGCGTGAGACGCTGGACCTCTATCTTGCCCTGGCGGGCTTGATCGAGACCACCCTGGACCGCATCGCATCGCAACACCGTTTTCTGAGCATGGCGGACAACGTGCCGGAACTGCTCTTTCAGATGGTCGAGCAGGATGGCGCGTGGCGCTTCAGCTACGCGAGTGGTGGCGCTCGTGCGGCCCTCGGCCTTCAGGCGCAGGATCTGCTTGACCGCCCCGCCCTGCTCTTTGCCGGATTGGACGACGGTCAGCAAACTCGATTGTCCGAGGCGCTTCGTGAAAGTGAAGCGGGCAGGCGCTTGCATATTCCACTGCGCTGGACTGCGCCGGATGGGAACCTGCGCCATCTGCTGCTCGATGCCGCCAGCGCCACCGGCGAGCAAGGTCGACCGGTATGGGATGGTGCATTGCGTGACATCAGTGAGCAGGTCCGGCTTGAGGAAGAAAGCCGCCGCAACCTGCTGCGCCTGAACAGGAGTATGGAAGACGCCATTCAGGCGATCGCAACCACGATCGAGAAACGCGACCCCTACACGGCTGGCCATCAGCGCCGCGTTTCGGATCTCGCGGCGCGGCTTGCCATGGCGCTGGGTATGCCGGAAGAGCAGGTCCATGGCATCCGGCTGACCGCGGCAATCCACGACATCGGAAAGATCCATGTGCCGGCCGAGATCCTCAGTTTTCCCGGACCGCTGCCGGAAATCGAATTTGCCCTCATCCGCACGCACCCGGAGGTGGGCTACCAGATCCTGAAAAACGTGGACTTTCCATGGCCTGTCGCAGAGATGGTCTATCAACACCACGAACATCTTGACGGGACGGGCTATCCGCGAGGCTTGCGCGGGGACGAAATCATGATTGGTGCCCGCATCATCACCGTAGCGGATGTAGTGGAGGCGATCGCGCTGTATCGTCCGTATCGTCCGGGTCTGGGCGTGGATACGGCACTTGACGAGATCACTCGCAACCGTGGCACACGCTATGATCCACAGGTAGTGGATGTATGCCTCGAACTGTTCAGGGACAGGGGTTACAACTTCCCGGACGGCGTAGATCTTGGCAGTCTGTTCTCGCGCCGGCCCTCACCCGCCCGAACGGAGGCATGAACGCTCGATGGCAGGCGTGGCGTTCCGGATTGCAGCCCCCTGCTCCTGCACGTTGCCCTGCCTGGGGTGAACGGACAACGCCGACCAAAGGCCGGCGTTTCTTGTCTGGTGGGCGGTACTGGGATCGAACCAGTGACCCCTGCCGTGTGAAGGCAGTGCTCTACCGCTGAGCTAACCGCCCGATCGGAAAATCTGATCGGTGTTCTGGAGGAGACAACGCGAACGTTGGTGGGCGGTACTGGGATCGAACCAGTGACCCCTGCCGTGTGAAGGCAGTGCTCTACCGCTGAGCTAACCGCCCGCCAGAAAAGAGGGCGCATTTTAGGAGGCGGCCAGGCTCGCGTCAAGCACATGCCATCAGAACATGCCATGAAATCGCAAGCCTTTGCGCAGCCAGTGGTGGTCGGTCTGGCGCGGCGCGGGAAAAACACAGGGGCGACCTCCTGTCTTCGGAGACGGCCCCTGGTGTACGACGCGTGGGATTACTTCTTGCCGGCAGGCTTCTGGGCACCCGTCACAGCCTTCACGGCCGCTTCGGTCGCTGCAGCCATATTGGCTTCAGCGGTGGTCGCAGCCTGTTTGGCAGCCTTCGAGGCGTTCTCGTACAGGGTACTTGCGCTCTCCATGGCCGACTTGACTGCGGCGAACACGCTCTCGGAGCCAGCAGGAGCCTGCTTTGCAGCCTGCTCCAGCATGTTGTTGAAGTTACGGTTAAGTTCGGCGATCTGATCTTCGAACAGACCTGAGACTTCTTCCTGGCCCTCGGTGGCGATCTGCTGCACGCTGCGGGCGTACGCAACGGCCTTGTCGATCATCGGCTTGGTCAGCTCGGCCTGCAGGCTGGCCAGTTGTTGGGGATCTTTTGCCTCGGCCAGCTTGCGGGTCGTGGCCACGCTGTCTTCCAGCACGGAGCGAACGGCGTTCAGGTTCAGTTCGGCAAGACGCTCGGCGCGCGACAGCGCGCTGTTGGCGAGCGCAACCAGCTTTTCGAGGTTGGCCTGGCTCACAGCTGCAAACTGCTCGGGGGACTGGATCTTCGTCATTTAAATGCTCCTTGGCTGGACAAGCGGATTGGATGATTCCTTGCAGCATCCGGAAGCGCAATGCTGCGCTGCAACAATCAGAATCCTAGTGCGCAGCGGAAGACATGTCAAACGTTTTGTGCACCGCACCATCGTCCCTGCTCGCCCGCTGAATCGTATCCTCAGGTCAGCGCTCGCTGGGGGCGCCTTTGGGCTTTCCAGCTGGCGTCGCAGGGTCTTCAGGGTCGATGCCCCAGTCCCCGTAGGTATACCAATCCTCGCCCAGCAGTTCGGAAGGATGTTGCGTGCGTCCCGAGCCATTCCCGCATCCCAGCGCGTCAGCCGGACAGTATTTGTCGCAGCCCCAGCAGATGCGCTCAGGGTTTTTGGGGTGTAGCGGGAATTTCTTCGCCATGGATTTCTCCAGCATGCGCAGGTCCACAGGCGCCAGTCCCGCGCCTGGAAGGTCCCAAAACGGTACTGGCCCGTTGCAAGTGCAAGCATGCAAAAGACAAAGCCCGGGGCAGGCCCGGGCTTCGGTGTTATTGGTGGGTGCTGACGGGGTCGAACCGCCGACATTCGCCTTGTAAGGGCGACGCTCTACCAACTGAGCTAAGCACCCGCGCTGCAACCCGGATCGGGCCGGATTCGCAAAGTGCATCAGTTTACCGAATCCTTGAGCCCTTTGCCAGCGCGGAATTTGGGTACCTTGGCCGCCTTGATCTTGATGTCCTTTCCCGTCCGCGGATTGCGTCCGCTGCGTGCGGCACGTTCTCCCACATAAAAGCTGCCAAAACCAACCAGCGTGACAGTCTCCGTGCGCTGGAGGGCTTCGGTCACGGCAGCGACTGTGGCCTCGAGCGCTCGTGCTGCATCAGCCTTGGTCATGCCTGCCTTTTCCGCAATGTTTGCAACCAGTTCCTGTTTGTTCACTTGACCCCTCCGGAGACGAACCGCATGGAAAAGAGTGCAGACCGGCCAGAACTGATGGCCACTGCAACCTGGATGACAGTTTGCATATGGGGAGTTTTATAGCGCGGTGAATTCCGCGCTGTCAACGCGCGTGTCCTGTCGTGTTGCCCAGAAGCACGATGGATGCAGGACGCATTGCACAAAAAAGCCGCACGCCGAAGATACGGCATGCGGCCTTCTTGCCGCTACCACAGAGACTGGCTTTCTCAGTGCGCGTGACGCGAGGATGCGGCCTCGTCCGAGGCTGGTGGCACGGCTGCAGCCTCGGGTTCCTCGGGCAGGGGTTCCGGGTTGCGTTCGAGCGCGAGTTCAAGGACCTTGTCGATCCACTTCACCGGCACGATTTCAATCGCGTTCTTGATGTTGTCGGGAATCTCCGCGAGGTCCTTGACGTTCTCCTCGGGAATCAGCGCGGTACGGATGCCTCCACGCACGGCGGCAAGCAGCTTCTCCTTGAGTCCGCCGATCGCCAGCACCTCGCCACGGAGCGTGATTTCACCGGTCATGGCGACGTCGCAACGCACGGGGATGCCGGTGAGCACGGACACCAGCGCAGTGGAGATCGCGATGCCCGCCGAGGGGCCATCCTTCGGAATCGCGCCCTCCGGCAGGTGAATGTGGATGTCGCTCTTTTGATAGAACTCGGGATCGATACCAAGGGAGCGCGCGCGGCGACGCACCACCGACAGCGCAGCCTGGATCGACTCCTGCATCACCTCGCCCAGCTTGCCGGTGGTGAGCACCTTGCCCTTACCCGGGAGTTGCACGGCTTCAACGGTAAGCAACTCTCCACCGACCTCGGTCCACGCCAGTCCAGTCACCTGGCCGATCTGGTTTTCCTTTTCGGCCATGCCGAAGCTGTGCTTGCGCACGCCGAGGAACTTGTCGAGATTCTTGGCGTTGACGACGATCTTGCTGCTGCGCGGCTTGAGCACGAGCTGCTTGACCACCTTACGGCACACCTTCGAGATCTCGCGCTCGAGGCTGCGCACACCCGCCTCGCGGGTGTAGTAGCGCACGATGTCGCGCAGCGCCTCTTCGGTGACGGAGAGTTCGTCCTGCTTGAGGCCGTTGTTCTTCATCTGCTTGGGCAGCAGATAGCGCTGAGCGATATTGACCTTCTCGTCTTCCGTGTACCCCGATAGCCGGATGACCTCCATGCGGTCGAGCAGCGCCGCCGGAATGTTCAGCGTATTGGCCGTGGCGACGAACATCACGTCGGAAAGATCGAAGTCGACCTCGACGTAGTGGTCCTGGAAGGTGTGATTCTGCTCGGGATCCAGCACCTCCAGCAGTGCCGACGAGGGGTCGCCACGGAAGTCCATGCCCAGCTTATCCACCTCATCCAGCAGGAAGAGCGGATTCTTGACGCCGACCTTGCTCATGTTCTGCAGGATCTTGCCCGGCATCGAGCCGATGTAGGTGCGACGATGACCACGGATCTCGGCCTCGTCCCGCACACCGCCCAGCGCCATGCGGATGAACTTGCGGTTGGTCGCCTTAGCGATCGACTGGCCGAGCGAGGTCTTGCCCACCCCCGGGGGGCCAACCAGGCACAGGATCGGCGCCTTGACCTTGTCGACACGCTGCTGCACGGCGAGATATTCGAGGATGCGTTCCTTGACGCGCTCAAGGCCGTAGTGGTCCTTGTCGAGCACCTTCTCGGCCTCGCCGAGGTCCTTGCTTACGCGCGACTTCTTCTTCCAGGGCAGGCCGATCAGGGTGTCGATGTAGTTGCGCACGACCGTAGCTTCGGCCGACATCGGCGACATCAGGCGCAGCTTCTTGAACTCGGCTTCGGCCTTGGCAAGGGCTTCCTTCGGCATGCCCGCCGAGCGGATCTTCTTCTCCATTTCGTCGAGGTCGGCGCCGTCCTCGCCTTCACCGAGTTCCTTCTGGATCGCCTTGACCTGCTCGTTCAGGTAGTACTCGCGCTGGCTCTTCTCCATCTGGCGCTTGACGCGGCCACGGATGCGCTTTTCGACCTGCAGGATGTCCAGTTCGCCCTCGAGCTGGCTCAACAACTTGTCGAGTCGCTCGGCCGTATCGGACATCTCGAGCACCTCCTGCTTGTGCTCGAGCTTGAGCGGCAGATGTGCGGCAATCGTGTCGGCCAGCCGGCCCGCGTCTTCGATGCCCTGCAGCGAGCCGAGGATCTCGGGCGGAATCTTCTTGTTGAGCTTAACGTACTGGTCGAACTGCGAGATGATTGCGCGCCGCATGGCTTCGAGCTCATGAGTGGCATGCTCTGCGGCCGGAACCGGGCGTACCGTGGCAACGAAAACGCTGCGCAGATCTTCGACCTTTTCGATGTGTGCCCGCTGCACACCTTCGACCAGCACCTTGATGGTGCCGTCCGGCAGCTTGAGCATCTGCAGGATGTTTGCGATGCAGCCGATGCTGTACAGGTCTTCGACCGAGGGTTCGTCCTTGGCAGCTGATTTTTGCGCCACGAGCAGGATGCTCTTGCCTGCCTCCATGGCGTTTTCGAGCGCCTTGATACTCTTGGGGCGGCCCACGAAGAGCGGGATGACCATGTGCGGAAACACCACCACATCCCGCAGTGGCAGGAGCGGCATTTCCATCGCTTCGTTGGGGAGGTCAGCAGGACCCGACATTTTTTCTTTCCTTAAGCAAAAGGTCACACCCATGTATGGGCGTGACCTGGAAATTCAAGCTGCGGGCCGTCGGCTCACGTCCTGGGGCCGGATGCGCGAAGCTGGGAGTCAGTTGCCGCCGGACACCTTCTGCTGCTCCGCATAGATCAGCAGCGGCTTGCCACCCTCTTCGATCGTGGCGTCGTCGACGACGACCTTCGTCACGTTCTCCATGGCCGGCAGATCGTACATGATGTCGAGCAGCGCCGATTCCAGAATCGAGCGCAGGCCGCGCGCGCCGGTCTTGCGACGGATCGCCTTGCGTGCGACCGCGTGCAGTGCCGCCGGACGGATCTCGAGCTCGACGCCTTCCATGGAAAACAGCTTCTGGTACTGCTTGACCAATGCGTTCTTCGGCTCCACAAGGATCTGGATCAGCGCCTCTTCATCGAGTTCCTGCAAGGTGGCGACGACGGGCAGACGGCCGATGAGTTCGGGGATGAGGCCGAACTTGATCAGGTCCTCAGGCTCGACCTGGCGGAAGGTGTCGGAGAGGTTGTTCGCTTCCTTGCTCTTGACCTCGGCGCCGAAGCCGATCCCGACCTTCTCGGTGCGGTTGCGGATGACCTTCTCCAGTCCGTCGAAGGCGCCGCCGCAGATGAACAACACGTTGGTGGTGTCGACCTGGACGAAGTCCTGATTCGGATGCTTGCGGCCGCCTTGCGGCGGAATGGACGCGATCGTCCCTTCGATGAGCTTTAGCAAGGCCTGCTGCACGCCTTCGCCCGACACATCGCGGGTGATCGACGGGTTGTCGGCCTTGCGCGAGATCTTGTCAATCTCGTCAATGTAGATGATGCCCTGCTGGGCCTTGTCCACGTCGTAGTCGCACTTCTGGAGAAGCTTCTGGATGATGTTCTCGACGTCCTCGCCGACGTAGCCGGCTTCGGTCAGCGTGGTGGCGTCGGCCATCACGAACGGAACTTCGAGCACGCGCGCCAGGGTTTGCGCGAGCAGGGTCTTGCCCGAGCCGGTGGGACCGATCAGCAGGATGTTGCTCTTTGCGAGCTCGACGTCGTCCTGCTTGGCCTCAATGTGGCGAAGACGTTTGTAGTGGTTGTACACCGCCACCGCCAGATTGCGCTTGGCCTTGGACTGGCCAATCACGTACTGGTCGAGGATCTCGCAGATCTCCTGCGGGGTTGGCAGGGCGTCCTTGAACTTCTCCGGATCTGCAGCGCCGACAACCTCATCGCGAATGATGTCGTTGCACAGCTCGATGCACTCGTCGCAGATGAAGACCGAAGGACCGGCGATCAGCTTGCGCACCTCGTGCTGGCTCTTGCCGCAGAAGGAGCAGTACAGCAGCTTGTCGCCGC
Organism: Thauera sp. AutoDN2; assembly: GCF_051280715.1. Lineage (NCBI taxonomy): Bacteria > Pseudomonadati > Pseudomonadota > Betaproteobacteria > Rhodocyclales > Zoogloeaceae > Thauera > Thauera sp. AutoDN2. The sequence continues at coordinate 166,979 of NZ_JBNCAR010000003.1, forward strand.
CAGCCTTCTTGTCCGTCATGTGGGGGTTCTCCTGAATCAGGTGTCGTCGCGACTGGTGATCACCTTGTCGACCAGGCCGTACTCCACGGCCGCTGTGGCGGACATGAAGTTGTCGCGGTCGGTGTCCTTCTCGATGCGCTCGAGCGGCTGGCCGGTGTGCTTGGCCAGCATCTCGTTCAGGCGTGAGCGCAGGTAGAGGATCTCACGGGCGTGGATCTCGATGTCCGAAGCCTGGCCTTGAAAGCCGCCGAGCGGCTGGTGGATCATGACGCGCGAGTTCGGCAGGATGAAGCGCTTGCCCTTCTCGCCCGCCGCCAGCAGGAAGGCGCCCATGCTCGCTGCCTGGCCGATGCACAGCGTGCTGACATTCGGCTTGATGAACTGCATGGTGTCGTAGATCGCCATGCCGGCGGTGACCGAACCGCCAGGCGAGTTGATGTAGAAGTAGATGTCCTTGTCCGGGTTCTCGGACTCGAGGAACAGCAACTGCGCGACGATCAGGTTGGCGGTCACGTCATTGACGGGGCCGACGAGGAACACCACCCGCTCCTTCAGAAGGCGCGAATAGATGTCGTAGGCGCGTTCGCCGCGACCGCTCTGTTCGACCACCATCGGAACCAGGCCGAGACCGACCGGGTTCCAGTCGCTGCTTTGCTGGGGTGTTCCTTGCATCATTCGTCAGACCCTCTGCGGCATCAGGCCGCGTTGTTGCCCATCAGTTCGTCGAAGGCCACCGGGTTGTCGGTGGTCTCGGCCTTGTCGCAGACCCAGGCGACGACGTTGTCTTCGATGACCACGGCTTCGGCCTGCGCCAGACGTTCCGGTTGAGCGTAATACCAGCGCACGAGTTCCGAAGGGTCCTCGTAGCTCTGGGCCATTTCCTCGACCAGCGCGCGTACCTGTTCGGGTTTGGCATGCAACTCGTTGGCCTTGACCAGCTCGGCCATGATCAGGCCCAGCTTGACGCGGCGCTCGGCCTGCTCCGCAAACCAGGACGCGTTGACCGGGATGTCCTTGGTCTTGAGACCGCGCATCTCGAGGTCGCGGCGGGCGCTCTCGGCCAGTTGCTGCGATTCGGCCTGCACCAGCGCCTTGGGCACTTCGATCGGCGTGGCCGAGATCAGTGCCTCCATGACCTGTTCCTTGACCTTGGACTGGATGCGGCGCTTCACCTCACGTTCGAGGTTGCCCTTTACTTCCTCGCGCAGCTTTGCGACGTCGCCATCGGCAACACCGAGCGACTTGGCGAACTCTGCGTCCACCTCGGGCAGCACCGGCTCTTCGACCGCCTTCACGGTGATCTCGAACTGCACGGTCTGGCCCGCCAGGTGCTGGGCGTGATAGTCCTCGGGGAAGGTCATGTCGAAGGTCTTGCCTTCTCCAGCCTTGAGACCCACTACCGCAGTCTCGAAGTCCTTGAGCATGGACCCTGCGCCGACCACGAAGGGGAAGTCCTGCGCCTGGCCGCCATCGAACACCTCGCCGTCCTTGCGGCCGGTGAAGTCGATCACCACACGGTCGCCTTCGGCGGCAGCACGATCCACTGCCTTGAAGCTGGTACGCTGCTTGCGCAGGACTTCAAGGGTCTTGTCAACCTCGGCATCTCCAACCGCCAGAGTCGGGCGCTCGATCTTCTGACTGGCAAACTCCCCCACCACGATGTCCGGGTAGACCTCGAACACCGCGGTGAACTCGAGCGTGCCCTCGGGTGCGCCGTCCTTCGGCTCGATGCTGGGGTAGCCAGCCACGCGCAGGTTCTCTGCGCGCACCTTCTCGCCAAAGGCCTTTTCGACGGCAGCGCCGACGGCTTCGCCACGTGCCTGACCGCCATGGGTCTGGGCCACGATCTTCAGCGGCACCTTGCCCGGGCGGAACCCGGGCATCTTCACCGTGCGCGCCATGCGCTTGAGGCGAGCATCCACCTCCTTCTCGATGTCCGCCAGGGAAACGGCGATGTCGATACGGCGCTCGAGCGCGCTCGGGGTGACCTGGTTCTGCTCCATTAAATCGATCCTGAGAAGTCTTGAATAACCGCTCCCGCTTACTGTAGTGCGATGACGGGCACGAGCCCGGGGCGCATTTCGCCAGCGTGAGCACGATGTACGAAGTCGACGATTCTAGCACAGGCCCGGGACGCACCTGCAGGGCACGCGCACAGACGCAGGAGTACCCAATGCGGGCTTTGCCACCGGACCGAGGAGGCCCGCGTGGGGCGGTCCGCCAGACGGCGTAGAATCGCGGCCAAACCCCCTGGAGCCGCTCAGCATGTTCAGCCCCTTGCGTCCGATCTATCCCGTCGCCGGAATACGAGAAATCGAGGACAAACTCATCCCCAATGCACGCCCTCCGCTTATGGAACGTGCTGGGCGCGCAGCCGCGCAGGATGCGGTGCGGCTGATCATGAACCGGCCCGGCCCGATCCTGATCGCCTGCGGCCCGGGCAACAACGGCGGCGACGGCTTCGTGATGGCTCGCCAGCTCGCTCAAGCGGGACGCGAAGTGGTGGTGGCCTTCGCCGGAAAGGTCGAATCGCTTCCGCTCGAAGCCGCCAAGGCGCACGCGGACTACGTTGCTGCGGGCGGCAGCATCGTCTCCGACCTGCCTGCGGCCCCCGCCTGTGGCTGGGCACTGGTGGTCGACGCCTTGTTCGGCATCGGCCTCGCGCGGCGGATCGACGGGCGCTATGCAGACTGGATTCTCACCCTGAACGCGCAGCCTGTGCCACGCATGGCGCTCGACGTTCCGAGCGGGCTCGACGCCGATACCGGCCAGCCGAAGGGGGCCACTTTCCGCGCCACGCACACAACCACCTTCATTGCCCTCAAGCCCGGACTGCTCACCAATGATGGCCCCGACTATTGCGGGGAGGTCTCGGTACAGCGCATCGACGTGGATGCCGCTGCGTGGCTGCCGGCGAGCGGCCTTGCCATTGCCCCTTCGCTGTTCCGCACCCAGCTTCAGCCACGACCGCGCAACACCCACAAGGGGGTTTATGGCGACGTGGGCATCCTTGGCGGCAACGCTGGCATGGTGGGGGCAGCCTTGCTCGCGGGTCGCGCCGCATTGTGGCTCGGTACCGGCCGTGTCTACGTCGGACTTCTGGATGACCACGGCCCGGCCGTTGATTTTGCGCACCCCGAACTCATGCTGCGGCGGGCGCACCTCCTGCCCGAGCGGCTGAGTGCGCTGGCGGTCGGCCCCGGGCTTGGCACGCAGAACATCTCGGCCGGTGTGCTGGCGAATGCGCTGCGACGTGACATGCCATTGCTGGTCGACGCCGATGCGCTCAATCTCGTGGGCACCGATCCTGCGCTCGCCGCTACGCTCGGCGAGCGCCAGGCACCCACCATCCTCACCCCGCATCCGGCCGAGGCGGGGCGCCTGCTCGGGGTGAGCACGGCACAGGTGCAGGCAGACCGCCTGTGCGCAGCACTCGAGATCGCGCGCCGTTATCGCGCCATGGTTGTACTCAAGGGATGCGGCAGCATCATCGGCACTCCGGATGGGAGGTGGTACATCAACACCTCGGGACACCCCGGAATGGCCAGCGCCGGCATGGGCGACGTGCTCAGTGGCCTCGTGGTCGGCCTGCTTGCGCAAGGCTGGCCACCCGAGAAGGCCCTGATCGCCGGCGTGCATCTGCATGGCGCTGCAGCAGACCGGCTTGCACGTGAAGGCATCGGCCCGGTGGGACTCAGCGCCAGCGAGACCATCGATGCTGCGCGTGGCGTCTTCAATGCGTGGTTGATCGAGGCTCAACGCGAACCCGGTCCGAACGCGGGCTTGCGTCCCGAGCGCTAGGCGTGCGGATGCTAGAATCCGTAACCATAGATACCTCTCTTTTCAAGGCCCTCATGCTCTCCGAACAACTCCGCGTCGAAATCCAGCGCAATATTGCCGCCTCTCTCGCCGAGGACATCGGCACCGGCGACCTGACCGCTCGCCTGATCGGACCCGATACCGAAGCACGCGGGCGAGTGATCACGCGCGAGGACGCGGTGATCTGCGGCACGGCCTGGTTCGATGCAGCCTTCGCCGCACTGAGCCCTTCGGCCGTCGTGCACTGGCTGGTCAAGGATGGAGACTGCGTGCAAGCGGGGCAGCAGTTGTGCGAGATCATCGCGCGTGCCCGCGTGCTGCTGACGGCCGAGCGCACCGCACTGAACTTCCTTCAGTTGCTGTCCGGCACGGCCACCGTGACGCGCCGGTTTGTGGAGACGGTCGCTGGAACCAAGGCACGGATCGTCGATACCCGCAAGACCCTGCCCGGCCTGCGCCTGGCGCAGAAATACGCCGTCGCAATCGGCGGTGGCACCAATCACCGGATTGGGCTCTATGACGGGATTCTGATCAAGGAGAACCACATCATCGCTGCGGGGAGCATCCGCGAGGTGGTTGCCCAGGCCCGCGCCATCGCGCCCTCGAACGTCTTTATCGAAGTCGAGGTAGAAACGCTCGAGCAACTGCGCGAGGCCCTCGATGCGGGCGTGCGCATGGTTCTGCTCGACAACATGAGCCTTGAGCAGATGCGCGAGGCGGTTTCGATCACGGCGGGGCGCGCCGAACTCGAAGCGTCGGGCGGGGTCAGCCTCGACCGGGTGCGCGCCATTGCCGAAACGGGGGTCGACCGGATCTCCATCGGGACCCTCACCAAGGACGTGCGCGCACTGGATCTTTCGCTGCGTCACGTCGAAGCCTGAGAAGCCGGGGCGCAGAATTCACCGTGCTCGCCCTGCGCCTTCGTTGCCTTTCCCCTTGCCATTCCCTCAAATCGCCCTCATTGCGCTCAATTGCGTTGACGGGCGGTGCGGCGCCAGAGCATAATCCGCGCCCTCGCTGAACACCTTGAGGTCCCTGCAGGTCGCGCAGCGAGCGAGCCTTGGTGGTGAAATTGGTAGACACGCTATCTTGAGGGGGTAGTGGCGAAAGCCGTGCGAGTTCGAGTCTCGCCCAAGGCACCAGACGTAACGGCGCTGCTCACTGGCAGCGCCCCAACAAAAAGCCCGCGAGTCGTTCGCGGGCTTTTTGTTTCCTGCCGCCCCGGCCGGGACGCCAGGGAATGAAGCGGCGCTCAGGTGTGCTCGACAATGAAGCGCTTGATCGCCTCGACGTCAGGCGCCATGACCTCCACCCGCTGCGGCAGCTTCTCGATTCCTTCCAGGTCGGCAGGGCGCTCCGGCTCGCGGCCCAGCGCCTCCACGATCGTTTCGGCGAACTTGACCGGAAGCGCCGTCTCCAGCACGAGAACCGGTACCCCAGCGGGCACGTCGGCTGCACGCTCCCAAGCCACCTTCACGCCGTCAGCGGTGTGCGTGTCGATCAGTACGCCGTACCGCTCGAACACCTTGCGGATCGTGGCCAGGCGGTCTGCGTGACCGCTGGCGCCCGATGCGAAGCCGAACTCGTCAATGCGCGTGAATTCGGGCGAGCCGGAGAGATCGAACGCGCGGCCGGCATCCACTTCGGCCCACAGGGCTGCGACCTTTTTCGGATCGCGGCCGACGAGATCGAACACAAAGCGCTCGAAATTCGAGGCCTTGGAGATATCCATCGACGGGCTTGAGGTGACGTGCGTCTCCGCGGCCTTGCGCGGGCGGTAAACGCCGCTGCGGAAGAACTCATCGAGCACGTCGTTCTCGTTGGTGGCAAGGATCAGCTTGGCCACCGGCAGCCCCATCTGGCGGGCGATGTGACCTGCGCAGATGTTGCCGAAGTTGCCGGAGGGCACGCAGAAAGCGACCTGCTCGTCATTGCTGCTCGTTGCGGCGAAGTAGCCCTTGAAGTAATACACGATCTGCGCGGCGACCCGCGCCCAGTTGATCGAGTTGACCGCGCCGATCTTGTGCTTTGCCTTGAAGGCGTGGTCGTTGGATACCGCTTTGACGATGTCCTGCGCGTCGTCGAACATGCCAGTGACGGCGATGTTGAAGATGTTCTCGTCCTGCAGCGAATACATCTGCGCACGCTGAAAGGCGCTCATCTTGCCGTGCGGCGACAGCATGAACACCCGCACCCCTTGCTTGCCGCGCATTGCATATTCGGCCGCCGAGCCGGTGTCGCCAGAGGTCGCTCCGAGAATGTTGATGGACTCGCCGCGTTTTGCGAGCACGTACTCGAAGAGGTTGCCGAGCAACTGCATCGCCATGTCCTTGAAGGCGAGCGTCGGGCCGTTGGACAGTTCGAGCAGGCCGAAACGACCACGGCCGCCGGCGTCCTTCTCCAGCCAGTGCACCGGGGTGATGTCGCGCGCATCGTCGCCCTTGCGTACGTGGCGATAAACCTCAGCCGTGTAGGTCTTGTCGCAGATCGCCTTCAGGTCTGCAGGCGGAATATCGGTGATGAACTTCGACAGGATGACGAAGGCCAGTTCCGCATACGACAGCTTGCGCCAGCTGTCGAGTTCATCGCGTGTGACCCGAGGATAGGTTTCCGGAAGGTACAGGCCGCCGTCGGGCGCAAGACCGCCGAGGAGGATGTCGCAGAACTCGGGATTTGCAGGCTGGCCGGCATGGCCGCGGGTCGAGATGTACTTCACGTGGGCAGTCCTTCGATTGGCTGGAGGGTCGGGCGGGTTTGGCTGCGGGGGCGTGGCAGCCTGCGGCCGGAGCGCGCTCGCGCGCAAGGGCGGGATTCTAACCCAATGCCCGGGAAACGAATCCGCACGCCCATCCGCGCGTTTCGCAGCCGACACCCGCGACGCGCTACACGGGCTCCCCGCACTTGCCAACCCGCAGCCCACCCAAACCTGCACGGCGACCAGCCCGCAGTTCATCCCTTTGCCGTTATAATTGCGCCTTTTTAACAGGCGCTTATGCAGGTTCATCGCGGGATTCCCGAGCGCGCCGACACGGCGGCGGTGCTTACCATCGGCAATTTCGATGGCGTGCATCTCGGCCACCAGGCACTGCTCTCGCTGCTGACCGGAAAGGCCCGCGAGCTCGGCCTGCCGGCGGTGGTGCTCACCTTCGAGCCGCACCCGCGCGAGTTCTTCAGTCCTGACGACGCCCCTGCCCGCCTCGCCTCCCTGCGTGAAAAGCTGCTGCTGCTGAGCAGCGCTGGCGTGGATCGGGTGCATATCTGTCGGTTCAACGCCCAACGGGCTGCGCAGAGCGCCGAGAGCTTCGTTCGCGACACGCTTGTGCGCGGACTCGGTGTGCGCCACCTCTTCGTAGGGGATGACTTCCGCTTCGGTGCGCGCCGTCAGGGCGACTTTGCCATGCTGTGCGAAGCGGGCCGTACTCAAGGCTTCGGTGTCGAGGCGATGCCGACACTCGAAGTCGGAGGCGAGCGCGTCTCCAGTTCAGCTGTCCGCGCCGCCTTGTGCGCGGCAGAGCTCGATCGCGCTGCGCGACTGCTCGGGCGTCCGTACAGCATCGCCGGCCGTGTCAGCCACGGTGACAAGGTCGGGCGACAGCTGGGGTTTCCAACCGCCAATCTGCAGATGAAGCACCGCCGTCCGGCCCTGACCGGCGTATATGCGGTCAGCGTCGAAGGCCTGGTCGAGGACCGCATACACGGCGTCGCGAACGTCGGCGTTCGCCCGACGGCCACCGCACGTGGTCGCGCGCGGCTCGAAGTCCACCTCTTCGACTGGACCCAGAACTGCTACGGTGCGCATATACGCGTGCATTTCCTGCACAAGCTGCGCGAAGAACGCAAGTTCGAATCGCTCGACGCCTTGCGCGCGCAGATCGCGCGTGACGCGCTGTCCGCGCGCGACTGGTTCGCAGCGACAACTGACATCGCCTGATCCTGCGCAGGCCCGCCCACCTGAATCGTACCGACTCAACCGACTCCCGAATTCGCCATGGCCGACTACCGCAAGACGCTCAACCTGCCCGACACCCCCTTCCCGATGCGCGGCGACCTGCCCAAGCGCGAGCCGAACTGGATCGCCGACTGGCAGCAGAAAAAGCTCTACCAGCGCATCCGCAAGGCCAGCGCCGGCCGGCCCAAGTTCGTGCTCCACGACGGCCCGCCCTACGCCAACGGCAGCCTGCACATCGGCCACGCGCTGAACAAGATCCTCAAGGACATCATCGTGCGCTCGAAGACGCTCGCCGGCTTCGATGCGCCCTACGTGCCGGGCTGGGACTGCCACGGCCTGCCCATCGAGCACAAGGTCGAAGTCACCCACGGCAAGAACCTGCCCGCCGACAAGGTGCGCGAGCTCTGCCGCGCCTACGCCGCCGAGCAGATCGAGATCCAGAAGGCCGACTTCATCCGCCTCGGCGTGCTCGGCGACTGGGACAATCCCTACCGCACCATGGACTTCGCCAACGAAGCCAACGAGATCCGCGCGCTGGCCGAGATGACGAAGAACGGCTATGTGTTCAAGGGCCTGAAGCCGGTGAACTGGTGCTTCGACTGCGGCTCGGCGCTGGCCGAGGCGGAGGTCGAGTACGCCGACAAGCAGTCGCCGACGATCGACGTCGCCTTCCCGGTGGCCGAAGGTGACAAGCTCGCCGCTGCCTTCGGCCTGGCGAAGCTCGACAAGCCCGCCGCTGCAGTGATCTGGACCACCACCCCGTGGACCATCCCCGCCAACCAGGCACTCAACGCCCACCCCGAGTTCGACTACGCGCTGGTGGACGTCAAGCTCAAGGACGGTGACGAGCGCCTGCTGGTGCTGGCGAAAGAGCTCGTCGAATCCGCCCTGCAGCGCTTCCAGCTCGAGGGCACCATCGTCGCCACCGCCAAGGGTGCGGCGCTCGAGCTCATCGAGTTCCGCCACCCCTTCTTCGATCGCGCCTCGCCGGTGTATCTGGCCGAATACGTCGGCATCGACGCCGGCACCGGTATCGTGCATTCGGCACCGGCTCACGGCGTGGACGACTTCAACTCGTGGCGCGCCTACGGCCGCAGCAACGAGGAGATCCTGTCGCTGGTGATGGGTGGTGGCGAGTACGTGCCCGACCTGCCCTTCTTCGGCGGCATGAACATCTGGAAGGCCAACGCTGCCATCGTCGACAAGCTCGCCGAGGTCGGCGCCCTGCTCTCGCACGGCAAGATCACCCACAGCTACATGCACTGCTGGCGCCACAAGACCCCGCTGGTCTATCGCGCCACCGCGCAGTGGTTCGTCGGCATGGACAGGACCGCCGCCGACGGCTCCACGCTGCGCGAGCGCGCGCTGCGCGCCGTGGAAGCCACCAAGTTCTACCCCGGCTGGGGCCAGGCGCGCCTGCACGCGATGATCGCCAACCGACCCGACTGGTGCATCTCGCGCCAGCGCAACTGGGGCGTGCCGATCCCCTTCTTTCTGCACAAGGAAACCGGCGAGTTGCATCCGTGCACGGTCGAGCTGATGGAGGAAGTTGCGCTGCGCGTGGAGAAGGAAGGCATCGATGCCTGGTTCAAGCTCGAGGCAGCCGAACTCCTCGGCGCCGAGGCCGGCCAGTACGACAAGATCAGCGACACCCTCGACGTCTGGTTCGACTCCGGCACCACGCACAAGCACGTGCTGCGCGGCTCGCACAACGACGGCCATCCGGAGGGCCCGCGCGCCGACATGTACCTGGAGGGCTCGGACCAGCACCGCGGCTGGTTCCACTCCTCGCTGCTCACCGGCTGCGCGATCGACGGCCACGCGCCCTACCGCAGCCTGCTGACTCACGGCTTCGCAGTCGACGGCGCCGGGCGGAAGATGAGCAAGTCGCTTGGCAACGTGGTGGTACCGCAGGAGGTCACCAGCAAGCTCGGCGCCGAAATCCTGCGCCTGTGGGTGGCCTCGACCGACTACTCGGGCGAGCTTTCGATCTCCAAGGAGATCCTTGACCGTGTGGTCGAGGTCTATCGCCGCATCCGCAACACCCTGCGCTTCCTGCTCGCCAACACCGCAGACTTCGACATCGCCCGGGACGCGGTGCCGCTCGAGCAGTGGATGGACATCGACCGCTACGCGCTGGCCTTCACCCGTCGGATGGCGCAGCAGGCCGAAGCCGACTACGCGAAGATGGAGTTCCACCGCATCGTGCAGGCGCTGCAGGTGTTCTGTGCGGAGGACCTGGGCGCCTTCTACCTCGACATCCTCAAGGACCGTCTGTACACCACTGCCGCCGGCAGCTTGCCGCGCCGCGCCGCGCAAACGGCGCTGTGGCACATCACCCAGACGCTGCTCAAGCTGATGGCGCCGATCCTGTCCTTCACCGCAGAGGAAGCCTGGGCCATCCTGAACCCGGCCAAGGCCGGCGAGGAAGCCGATAGCGTGATGCTGCACACCTTCCACGCCCTGCCCGCGCAGGAAGGCGAAGCCGGCCTGATCGCGCGCTGGGAGACCATCCGAGCGGTGCGTAGCGAAGGCCTGAAGGTGATCGAGGCGCTGCGCACCGAAGGCAAGGTCGGCGCCTCGCTGCAGGCAGAGCTGGAGCTTGCGCTTACCGCCGACAAGTTCGCTGCTCTGGCGAGCCTGGGCGAGGATCTGCGCTTCGTCACCATGACATCCTCGGCCACCCTCACCGCAGTCTCCAGCGCCGAAGAGGAGCGCATCATCGCAACGCCCAGCGCGGCGCAGAAGTGCGAGCGCTGTTGGCACTACGTCGAGTCGGTAGGCGGCGACGCCGAGCATCCCACGCTGTGCGGGCGCTGCGTGAGCAATCTGTTCGGCAGCGGCGAAACACGCCTTCATGCCTGAGGCAGTGGCCACGATGCGCTCTCCTGCGCCGCGCAGTGCGCTGTCGTTGATGCTGCCCTGGCTGATCCTCGCCTTGGTGGTCGGCGTACTCGATCAGTTCACCAAGCAACTGGTGCTGGCGAACCTGCACTACGGCCAAGTGATCCCGGTCACCGGCTTCTTTGACCTCGTGTTGGTATTCAACACCGGCGCGGCATTCAGCTTCCTCGCCGAGCATAGCGGCTGGCAGCGCTGGTTCTTCACCGTGTTGGCGCTCGCGGTAAGCGGTTGGCTGCTGACGCTGATGCACCATCACCGCCACGAGAGGCTGCTGCCGGCGGCCTTCGCGCTCATCATCGGGGGCGCGCTCGGCAATGTGTACGACCGCCTGGTGCATGGCGCGGTCGTCGACTTCCTGCATTTCCACTACGCCGGCTGGAGTTGGCCGGCGTTCAACCTGGCCGACTCGGCCATTACCGTGGGCGTCGTGCTGATGCTGTGGGGCCAGTTCTTCGGCTCGAGCGGCGACGAGCAGCCCCGATCGGGAGCACCATCTTGAGCGAAGCGATCCAGGCCAACAGCCTCGTCACCCTGCATTACCGCATCTCGCTGCCGAGCGGCCAGCCGCTGATCAGCACCTTCAACGCCACCCCCGCAACGCTGCAACTGGGCGCAGGGGAGATGCTTCCTGCGATGGAGAAGCTGCTCGTCGGCTTGCTGCCGGGCACCCATCACGTGTTCGAGCTCGATCCCGAGAACGCCTTCGGCCCCTATCGCGAGGACCTCGTCGAGCGTGTCAAGCGCGAGCACATGCCCGATGAGGAGATCCAGCCGATGAGCATCATGGAGTTTGCCGCTCCCGACGGTTCACGCTATTCGGGTCTGGTGCGCGAGATTGATGACAGATCGGCACTGATCGATTTCAACCATCCGCTTGCAGGCAAGTCGATCCATTTCGAGGTGCAGGTCATCGGCATCTCCTGAACGCACCGGCCCCACAGAGACGAAAGAATGAACGACAAGGAAATCCTGCTCGCCAACCCGCGCGGCTTTTGCGCGGGCGTCGAACGCGCGATCGAGATCGTCGAGCGTGCACTGCAGCGCTTCGGAGCACCGATTTATGTGCGCCACGAGGTCGTGCACAACAAGTTTGTCGTGGACGACTTGCGCAGCAAGGGTGCCGTCTTCGTCGACGAGCTCGATGAAGTGCCTGCCGGCAACACGGTGATCTTCTCCGCCCACGGCGTGTCGCTCGCGGTACGGGAGGAAGCCGAGCGGCGCGGCCTGCGCGTTTTTGACGCGACCTGCCCGTTGGTCACCAAGGTGCACATCGAAGTGGCACGCATGCGCGAGCAGGGCAAGGAGATCGTCATGATCGGGCACAAGGGGCACCCCGAGGTCGAGGGCACCATGGGTCAGGCGCAGGGCGGGATCCATCTGGTCGAGAAACCGGAGGACGTGGCGGGTCTCGAGGTCGCGGATCCCGACCAGTTGGCCTACGTCACCCAGACCACCCTGTCGGTGGACGACGCGGCAGCCATTGTCAGCGCGCTGCGTGCGCGGTTTCCGAGCATCGTCGGCCCGAAGAAGGACGACATCTGCTATGCCACCCAGAACCGCCAGGATGCGGTCAAGTTCATGACCCCATACGCGGACGTGGTCTTCGTCGTCGGCTCGAAGAACAGCTCCAACTCCAATCGCCTGCGTGAAGTGGCAGAGCTGCGGGGCGTGCCTGCCCATCTGGTCGACAACGCTGCGGGGATCGACCCCGCATGGGTGGCCGGCAGACGTCGCATCGGTGTCACTGCGGGCGCATCCGCACCGGAAGTGCTGGTCGATGAGGTGATCGCGCGCCTGAAGGAACTCAGCGGTGCTTCGGTGCAGAACCTGGACGGCGTTCCTGAACGGGTCACCTTCCCGCTCCCGAAGGAACTGCAGGATCCGCACTGAACAGCGTCCAGATACCCGTAACCGCCACGCCGTTCACCTGCATCTCCGGTCCATCGGAGCGGTTCGGGTTGTGCCCCACCCAGGCCAAAGCGCTCGCTCAAAGGACCTCTGCGCGCACAGAGGGATAAGCGGATTTTCTTGCAACCCTCGAGCAATTTATGCTGTTTTCATCGCGTCCGTGATTTATTCCTCACTGTGCATGCGGAGAGCATCAGTATTTGACACTTATCAAATCCGCACCTGACGCTTACGTGATCTGATCGCCCGCCATCAGGGCACGGCGACCATTGCGATGGCTAGCGTTGCCCTCCACGATTCGCCAAGCTGAAGGGGAACTCGGTCATGCAAGCAGTGGCAACGCGCAAGCGCGAACGCTTCGGGGATAAATACCGAGGCATCATCCTGGCGGTCGGGTTCTTTCTGGTGCTGGACCTCACCGCGCTGATCATGAATTTCTACGTGTCGTCCCGGATTGAGGGCGATGCGATGCTGATCAACATCTCCGGTCGCCAGCGAATGTTGTCGCAGCAGGTCGCAAAATCGCTGTTCATCGTCCGTGATGAACTGCAGACCGGTAGCGACCCGAAGCCCGCGCTCGCAGAGCTGAAACAGGCCACGGAGTTGTTCGACGGGACCTTGCAGGCTTTTTCGACAGGCGGGAGCGTAATCGGCCCGATCGGTGAACTGGTTCGCGTCGATGCGCTTGAGCGCGAAGCAGAACGGAGCCTGCTTTCTGATTCGACGAGACTGTGGCACCCCTATCTCGCCGCAATCGCAGCAGCGCTGGGGCCCCAGGCAACGCTGACCGACATTGACAAGGCGGTCGAGTATGCGCGCACGAACAGCGCTACGCTGCTGGGGTTGATGAACAAGCTAACCGCGGAACTCGAAGGGAACGCGCAGCGCCAGGCGGCCATGCTGCGCTGGATACAGATCGCCGTGATCGTGCTCGCGCTCGGCAACTTCTTCTTCATCCTGCTCAATTTCGTCCGCAGCCTGCGTGCGAGCGATGCGGTTGCCGAGACCGCACGCGAGGAAACCGAACGCATCCTGGCGACGGTGAACGAAGGTCTTTTCCTGCTCGACAAGGATGGCCGGATCGGCTCCCAGATGTCTTCGGCACTGCCCGCGATCATGGGGCGGTCGATCGAGCGCGGCGCAGAGTTCATGCCCCTGCTCGAGAAAATGGTTTCGCCGGAGGTCTTCGCCTCCGCCCGAGACTACATCGGGCTGCTGTTCGGGAAACGTGTGAAGGAGGAACTCGTACGGGAGTTGAATCCGCTGCAGCAAATTGAGGTCTTCACATCAGGTGCATCCAGAAGCCCCCGCTATCTCACGCTCGCCTTCAACCGCGTGAAGCGCGATAACGAAGTCGAAAACCTCCTGGTCACCGTGATCGACGTGACCGAACAGGTGCGTCTGACGCGTGAACTCGATGAGGCCAGACGTGGGGCACGAAGCGAGATTGCCTCACTCCTTGCGACCTTGTCGGCCGATCGGGACTCCCTCACGCGGTTCCTCGATGAAACGGAGCAGACGCTCAATAACGTCAATGCGATCCTGCAGCAATCTGCACAGAACGAGAAAGAGTTGCGCCGACAGGTTACGGCTGTGTTCCGAAGCATCCACGGAATCAAGGGCGATGCCGCCGCGCTGGGCTTGGGCTTGTTCGAGAATCTCGCACATGACTTTGAGGACACGCTCGCCGAACTGCGCGACAAGACGGGCATCGGGGGCGAGGATCTGCTCAGCCTGCCACCGCATCTTGACCTCATGCTGGAGCGGGTCGATACCGTCAAGCAACTGCTTGCTGCAGTTTCAGACCGCAGCGATGACCATGCGCCCACGAAGAAACCGGATGCAACACAGGGCTTGCGTCAGAGCATCGAGTCGCTCGCTGACCGTATCGCTGCCGAACAGAAGAAGAAGGTGCGGGTTCGCACTGACCTGGACGGAATCAGCTACCTGCCTGATCCCTTGTTCAGGCAGGTGCGCGAAATTGCACTGCAGTTGCTGCGCAATGCGATCGTGCACGGCATCGAGCCCGCACCCGAGCGTGAGCGTGCGAACAAGCCGAGCGCCGGCGAGGTCTTCATTGGGCTCCGCAAGGCTTCAGAAGGAGGTTACGAACTGGTGTTTCGCGACGACGGGCATGGGATAGACCAAGAGAGGATCCGAGACGCGCTCCGCCGTTCGGGCGCCTGCAGCGAAGACGAAATCGCGCGGATGGACGAGCGCCAGCTTTACGGCAAGCTCTTCGAGCCAGGTTTTTCGACTGCCGCGACGGTCGATGAGCACGCGGGGCGCGGGGTCGGACTGGATCTGGTGGCCGAACGGGTGCGCGCACTGGGCGGGCGCCTGAAGCTGGTCTCCCGGCCGAAGCATTTCACCGAATTCAGTATCCGCTTTGCGGGTTCACCTAGCCCGGAGGGCGCTTAAATGAGACTGCTCATCGTGGATGACTCGAACGTGATCCGCTCCCGTATCGCCCGGGTGGTCGGCAGCGGCTCGCTGTCCAGTTGGCAGATTGTGGGCCTCGCCCGCAACGGCGCAGACGCGGTTCGCGTCTGCGAGGAACTTCGGCCCGACGTGGTGACCATGGATCTGACGATGCCCGAGATGGATGGAATCGAATGCATTCCTCGCATCCTGGGCGACAATCCCGACTTGATCATCCTTGTCGTCTCGGCGCTCTCCGATAAGGCCACTGCGATCGAAGCGCTGAAACGTGGCGCGCATGGCTTTCTGCACAAGCCGTTCACGGACGAGCAACTCATCAACGGGCTGACGCAAGTCGTTCAATAATCCTGCGAGACCTTCATGCCGAACATCAGCGAGAGCGAAATCAAGGTTTTTGTGGATGCGGTGACGCAGTACTTCCGCGCGCTTACAGGGGAAGCCGCGAGTGTGCGCGCATCCTATCTTTCCTCGGGAAACGAAACGCTCCCCACCCTCGATTACACCGGACTCATCACGGTATCCGGTGAATATCGCGGCGCAGTGTACTTCACGGCCGGTCACGCGCTCGTGCGCCAGTTGCTGAGCGCGATGCAGGAGCCCGACCACAGTGAATTGAACCTGCTCGATGCAGTAGGCGAAGTGGCCAACACCCTCGCTGGCAATGCCCGCAAGTTGCTCGGCGAGGCAATGGAAATTTCGGTGCCGGTAACTTTCCGCGGTAGCGTGGATACGCTGCAGGTTCCGGTGCGAGCGCGCCCCTTCGTCATCGATATCGAGTGGAAGCGGCATACGGCCACCGTAGTGGTCGACGTCGAACGCTGCTGAGCGTGGGTGGGCCCCGGTGCGGCCAGGGCCCTGGTTGTCGGATCAGTCCTCGATCTGCGACCCGATGATCCGGCGGTAGAACTCGTGGAAGTGCTGCATACCGTCCTCGAATGGTGACTGGTAGGGGCCGAACTCATTGCGCCCCGCCTTGTACAGGGCGAGCCGTCCGCGGTCCATGCGTTCGCCGATCTCGTCGTCCTCGACTGCCGTCTCCATGTAGGCCGCTTGTTCTGCCTCGACAAACTCGCGCTCGAACTCGACGATGTCTTCCGGGTAGTAGAACTCGACCACGTTCGTCGTCCTGTCCACATCGGTCGGAATCAAGGTGCTGACGACGAGTACGTGTGGATACCACTCCACCATGATGTTCGGGTAATAGGTAAGCCAGATCGCACCGTGCTCGGGCTTGTTCTCGCCGTAGTATTCCAGCACTGCCTTGTGCCATCTTGCGTAGGTTTCCGAACCAGGCCTCGCCAGCGATGTGATGCCCACCTGCTGGACGGAGTACCAGTCTCCGAACTGCCAGCTTAGGTCGTCGCAGGTCACGAAGTTACCCAGGCCGGGGTGGAAGGGTACGACGTGGTAATCCTCCAGATAGACCTCGATGAAGGTCTTCCAGTTGTAGTTGCACTGGTGGATCTCGACCTTATCGAGCTTGTAGCCGGAAAAATCCAGCGCTCGCGCCACCTTCATTCCGGCAAGGTCGGTTGCGGGCGAGCGCGGTCCCTTGAACAGCAGGCCGTTCCAGCACTCGAGCTCATCGCGCTTGAGACCCAGGCAGGGCTTCTCGGCGAAATGCGGCGCACCGATGAGTGCCCCCTGCTGATCGTAGGTCCAGCGATGCACCGGGCAGACCACATGTTCGGTCGTACCACTGCCCTGCAGCATGATCGCCTGGCGATGGCGGCAGACGTTGGACATCTGGTGTACGCCCATCTCGGTGCGAAACAGCAATTTGGCGTGGTCCAGCCACTCGAGCGAACGGTAATTGCCCGGCTCGGGCACCATCAGCTCATGGCCGACATAGCCCGGACCGGCGTCGAAGAGAAGCTTTTTCTCCAGTTCGAAAACCTTCTCGTCGAAGTACCATGAAACCGGCAGTTGGGATACCGCCTGGGCCAGCCGTGCCTTGGGAGCGATGTCGGACATCCCCGAACCTCCTCTTGCGGACAAGAAATCCGGAAAAATAAACGGGTTAGTGTAAGTCAGCCGCTGTTTGACCGCTACACCCGCATTCGGTTATTTTCCCGCTTTTACCGCGCCAGATATTGATCCATGCCAAAGTCGGCGTCCGCCCCAAAAACGTTCGAGGTCGCGGTTTCGGAACTCGAAGCCATTGTTCAGGAAATGGAGTCCGGCAGGCTTTCGCTCGAGGATGCGCTCGCCAGCTACCAGCGCGGCGTGAGCCTGATGCGCTTCTGCCAGACTACGCTTTCAGACGCGGAGCAGCGCGTGAAGGTTCTCGAAGGCGACATGCTGCAGCCCTTTGCGCCTGACAGCAGTGGTCAGTCCTCGACCGAGGCCGGGTCATGAGCACAGCGCCCACGCTTGCTGACTGGATGGCAGCAGTTCAGCACCGCACCGAGCATGCCCTGGCGTCGGCCCTGCCATCGCCCGCGCTTGCCCCGCGGCGGCTACATGAAGCGATGCGCTACGCAGTGCTCGGGGGCGGCAAGCGGGTGCGCCCCCTGCTGGCCCACGCGGCCGGCGAACTCACCGGCGGGGCACCTGAGGACGTTGACCGGGTGGCCTGTGCCGTTGAGTTGATCCACGCCTATTCGCTGGTGCATGACGACCTGCCGTGCATGGACGACGACGTGTTGCGCCGCGGCAAACCGACCGTGCATGTCGAGTACGACGAGGCTACCGCTCTGCTTGTGGGGGATGCATTGCAAACGCTGGCCTTCCAGGTGCTTGCGGAGCGCCCCATCTCCCAAGCGCCAGACGTGCAGCTCGAGATGCTCGCCCAGTTGGCCGCAGCATCCGGGTCGCGCGGCATGGCGGGCGGGCAAGCGATCGACCTGGCCTCGGTAGGCAGAAAACTCGGTCGGGAAGAATTGGAGTTCATGCACGTCCACAAGACCGGGGCGCTGATCCGCGCCGCGGTGTTGCTTGGCGCACGCACGGGTCCCGCCCTTGAGGACACTGCCCTGGAGCGCCTCGACCACTACGCTAAGATCGTCGGTCTGCTGTTTCAGGTGGTCGATGACATTCTGGATGCGGTGGCCGACACTGCCACGCTGGGCAAGACTGCGGGCAAGGATGCGGACAACGACAAGCCCACCTACGTAAGCCTGCTTGGCCTATCCGAGGCGCGCAGGCTCGCGGAGGACATGCTGTCAGATGCAAAGGCCTCGCTCCAGGGCTTTGGCCCCCGCGCCCTGCGCCTGGGGCAACTCGCAGACTACGTCGTGCATCGGGCCTTCTGAACGCCAGTACGCCGCGAACGTCAAAGAACGAACAAACCGAAAGCCGGATTCGACATGGCCCCCTACCCCAATCTGGAACGCATCGGCTCGCCGGCCGACCTGCGCAAGCTAGACCGCCGTGAGTTGGGCGCACTTGCAAGCGAGTTGCGCGCCTTCCTCATCGAGTCGGTATCCAAAACCGGCGGACACCTCTCCTCGAACCTTGGCACGGTCGAGCTGACGATTGCGCTGCATCATGTGTTCAATACCCCGGATGACCGCATCGTCTGGGATGTCGGCCATCAGACCTACGGCCACAAGGTTCTCACCGGGCGGCGCGAGGCCATGTCCGGGCTGCGTCACTGGGGCGGCATCTCGGGCTTTCCGCGTCGATGCGAAAGCGAATACGACACCTTCGGCACCGCGCACTCGTCTACGTCGATTTCCGCGGCACTGGGCATGGCCGTGGCCGCACGTGCGCGCAGGGAGGAGCGACGGTCCATCGCCGTCATCGGCGACGGTGCGATGTCCGCCGGCATGGCTTTCGAGGCGCTGAACAACGCCGGGGACATGGAAGACATCAACCTGCTCGTGATCCTCAACGATAACGAGATGTCGATCTCCCCGCCTGTTGGGGCGCTGACCAAGATCCTGGCCCGCATGATGTCCGGTTCGACCTACAACACCGCACGTCGCGTGGGCGAACGCGTGCTCGGCATGGCACCACCGGTGGCAGAACTTGCGCGCAAGGTCGAGGAATACGCGAAGGGCATGATCGGGCCGGGTACCCTGTTCGAGGAGTTCGGCTTTCACTACTACGGCCCCATCGACGGCCACGACCTCGACGCATTGATCCCCACTCTTCAGAACATCAAGAAGCTCAGGGGGCCCCAGTTCCTGCACGTGATCACGCGCAAGGGACACGGTTACAAGCTGGCCGAGGCCGATCCGGTGCTCTACCACGGAGTCTCGAAGTTCGATCACGTCGCAGGCATACAGACCGGCAAGGGGGCCGGAAAGCTCACCTATACGCAGGTTTTCGGCGACTGGCTCTGTGACATCGCGAAGCGCGATCCGCGCATCGTGGGCATCACACCGGCCATGCGCGAAGGGTCGGGTTTGGTCCGCTTTGCAGAGGAGTTCCCGGAGCGCTATTTCGACGTCGGCATTGCGGAGCAGCATGCGGTGACCTTCGCAGCAGGTCTGGCTTGCGAGGGGTTCGTGCCGGTGGTGGCGATCTACTCTACCTTTCTGCAGCGTGCCTATGATCAGCTCATTCACGACGTCGCTTTGCAGAACCTTCAGGTGGTGTTTGCCATCGACCGTGGCGGACTCGTCGGCGCGGACGGAGCGACCCATCATGGAGCCTTCGATCTTTCCTTCCTGACCTGCATTCCGAACCTCGTCGTGATGGCGCCGTCGGACGAGAACGAGTGCCGTCAGATGCTCTTCACCGCCGTGCAGCATCCGGGGCCGACAGCCGTGCGCTATCCGCGCGGTAGCGGAAGCGGCACGTTACCGCTGCAGACCATGAGCGCCCTGCCAATTGGCAAGGGCGAAGTGCGCCGCCATGGCCGCAACGTCGCCCTGCTGGCCTTCGGGAGCATGGTCAACCCGGCCTGCGAAGTGGGTGAGGAAATCGACGCCACGGTTGCGAACATGCGCTTCATCAAACCAATCGATGAAGCGCTCGTGACCGAACTGGCGGCTACGCACGATCTCGTCGTGACGCTTGAGGAGAACGCCCTCATCGGAGGGGCTGGCTCCGAGGTTTCCCGCGTGATCGAACTGCTGCCGGAGCGGCCACGCGTTCTTCGTCTCGGCCTGCCAGACCAGTTCGTCGATCACGGCGATCAGGCGCAACTCCTCGCTTCAGTCGGCCTCGACAAAGCCGGCATTCTCGCCAGCATCAGAGATGCGCTATCGACGCAATAGTTGAGTTGGCCGGGTGTGGGGGCTAACATCGCGTCGAATCTGCAATTATGTTGCACCACGACCACAGCGCCACACCTTAAGAAAAGACAGAGAACACGTATGAACTCCCCTTCCGAGCCCCTGATGGCGGACGTCCAGAGCAGCGCCGACAGCCGCCGCATCGCAATCAACAAGGTCGGCATCAAGTCGATCCGCCATCCGGTCAAAGTTGCAGACAAGGCCGGCGGCGTCCAGCATACGGTTGCTAGCTTCAACATGTACGTCGGACTGCCGCACAACTTCAAGGGCACGCACATGTCGCGCTTCGTGGAGTTGCTCAATGGTAATGAGCGCGAGATCTCTGTCGAGAATTTCGAGCCCATGCTGCGCACCATGGTGGAGCGCCTCGAGGCGGAAACCGGTCATGTCGAGATGCGCTTCCCCTATTTCGTGACCAAGACGGCGCCGGTTTCAGGTGTACAGAGCCTGATGGACTACGAGGTGTGCTTTACCGGCAGCATTTGTGAAGGTGGGCGCTACGAATTCACGATGCAGGTGGTCGTACCCGTGACCAGCCTCTGCCCCTGCTCGAAGAAGATCTCTGACTACGGTGCGCACAACCAGCGCTCGCACGTCACGGTCACAGCCGTTCTCAACGATCATCTCTGGATCGAGGAGATGATCGCGCTGGTCGAGGCCCAGGCCTCCTGCGAACTCTTCGGCCTGCTCAAGCGCCCGGACGAAAAATGGGTGACCGAGCGCGCCTACGACAATCCGAAGTTCGTCGAGGATATGGTGCGGGACGTGGCTGCACAGCTCACACGCGAGCCGAGGATCGACGCCTATACCGTCGAATCCGAGAACTTCGAGTCCATTCACAACCACTCGGCCTACGCTTTGATCGAGCACGACAAGCGCGGCGCATCGCTGGCTTCCTGAGCGGGTCTTTACGTCATACTTATGGCGTGATTACCCTTCGCAATGGCGCAGGGCGACGGGAATGCGTAATATAAGCGGTTTCTTAATTACCGGATCCGCTTCATGTCCAAGTCGTACCTCCAGATCACCAGCGACGTCACCAAGGCCCTGGGTACCCTGCGCAAAGAGATTCCACAGACCATGCAGGGCTTCAGTTCGATGGCACAAAGCGCGCTGAAGGATGGCGCATTGAGCGAGCTGCAGAAAGAGTTGATCTCGCTAGCCATCGCAGTCACGCAGCGCTGCGACGCCTGCATCGGCTTCCACATCAAGGCGCTCATCCGGCTGGGCGCAACCCGCGAGCAGATCATGGAAACGCTTGGCGTCTGCACCTACATGGGCGGCGGCCCGGCCCTGATGTATGCGGCCGACGCGGTCCGCGCCTACGAGCAGTTGCTGCCGAAGGACGAGTGATCGCACAAGTGCACCCCCGAGAACGCAAAAAGGCGTGACCCCGTGTTCACTTTTCGGTGAAAGACACTATAATGTCGAGCTTCGAGCGGAGAGGTGGCAGAGTGGTCGAATGTACCTGACTCGAAATCAGGCGTAGGTGCAAGCCTACCGTGGGTTCGAATCCCACCCTCTCCGCCAGAGAACACGCTGAAACCCGCACTGCCGTTGGCTTTGCGGGTTTTTTGCTTTGGGCAAGCCGCCATTCGAAAAACCATCGGGCTTTGTCACCGCGTGGGAATAAGCACCGTCGGCCCGATTGTGCCATCCGCAGCGCGCCGAGGAGCACCTTCTGCCACGGATGGTGGTGGCGGGCGCTGCCAGCGAGGGTACCGGTCAATGCATCTTCAGCGACAGGGTGATGGAAGCCACACTGTCGGCGTTTCAAGTTGGCTGACCTTTCAAGAGGACTTTCACTTGATCGCCGGGCTTTCTTACAAGGCCGCCATCGTTACCGGCTCCACCAGCGGAATTGGGCGCTTGTACGCTCCCCATGAGCGCATCGTGAATGAGAACGCCTGCTCGTTCGCTGAGTGGCCCAGGGTCCAGGGATGGGTTTCGGATGACCCGCAACGATAGGCCGCTGTAAATCGTAAGCAGAACTTCTACCAGAACAGCAATGCCTTCTGGATCATCGTCAAACCCTGCGGATCGTCGTACCTCCTTGACCGCGAGCGCAAGGCTATGGCGAATCACGGCATCCGCATCACGCACGACCTTTCCAATCTCCAGGTTTCTTCCGGCCTCCGCGAGAATCTCCACCTTCAAAGCGGCGATCTCAGGGTTCAGTTGCGCGCGCATTGCACTGGCAATGCGGTCGCGTACCAGCGAAGAGGATCGCCCCTCGCGGCGCAGCATCTCCATGAGCTCGATCTGCCCAGCGAGATCCCTGCACACGATGGCAGCGATGATCGCTTCCTTGCTCGTGAAGTAATAGTAGATGTGTCCAGGGCTCATGCCCGCTGCTGCAGAGATTCGTGAAATGCTGGCAGAATGAAAGCCGAACTTTCGAAAGCAATCGGCAGCCGCAAAGAGGATCTGTTCCCGCCTTGTCTCCACGCGGACCTGCTTTCCACTTAGCGGCATAGAGGCCGCTTACCAGCCATCAGACCATCCCTAGAGGCGCCGCCGTTCGCACTCTTCGCAGCGGGATTTCAGATTCGGCCTTTGGGGTACCAATTCGGGACAGCACCAGAGCCAGAAAAGGGCACACCCTGCAATTCAGGCGCGCTCAGGTTTCTTCGCCGCGCACGTCCGACAGCGTCTTCCCGGTCCACCCCTTGAACGCCCGCCTGAAATTGCTGACGCTGCTGTAGCCGAGCAGGAAGCCGATTTCCTTTGGCGTGAGCGCAGTGTGCTTCAGATACTGAACCGCCAGGTCGTGCCGTGTCTGATCCAGGATCTGCTGGTAGCTCATCTCCTCTTCCACCAGCCGCCGGCGCAAGGTCCTTGCCCCCATCTTCAGGTGCTGGGCCATCTCGTCCAGGGTCGGGAAATTGCCCGGATTGTTCATCAGGTAATTGCGTATGGTTTCGGCCAGAATCGTCTTGTCGCGATTCTTGGCGGCCAGCAGCTCACAATTGCGTGCGCACAGTTTGAAGACTTCTTCATTTGCGAGACTGATCGGATCCTGTAGCCGGTTGATGTCGAAGACGATCACGTTCCTCGGCTGATTGAAATAGATCGGGCAATTGAAGCGGCGGATGTATCTCGCAAAATCAGTCGGCTGCGAGTAGGTCAGGTGCAACTCCAGCACTGGAAACGGACGATTCGTGAGTGAGGAGGCCAGCTCGATCGTCTGGCTGATGAACTCCTCGATCCCGAAGCGCAGCACATCACTCAGCCTGTGCACATCCTGGATTTCAGAGAACCAGCGGCCGTTGGCGATATAGTTTCGCGAAGCAAAGACATGCTGCTCGTTCAGGTCGCGATAGCGGTCATAGAGTTCTCGCGATGCCTTCAGGTTGGGTGCGCTCAGGGCGGCATAACCCAGAATGCCAAGATCGCTGATCTTGAACTCCTGTCCGAGACTGATCCCCAGATGC
The DNA here is from genome assembly GCF_051280715.1 of Thauera sp. AutoDN2. NCBI lineage: Bacteria > Pseudomonadati > Pseudomonadota > Betaproteobacteria > Rhodocyclales > Zoogloeaceae > Thauera > Thauera sp. AutoDN2. The sequence goes on from NZ_JBNCAR010000003.1 coordinate 190,621, forward strand.
GGATCACCCGTAAGCTCGAGCATGTTGAGGATGATCTGGCGGTACTGGGGCGGCCGCGGGCGGCCATGAGGATCATCCAGCCGATCGGTCCTCAGCCCCGTGCCCGCGAGCACCTGCTCGGCCGCGAAGCCGCGATGCTGCATACGCTCGAGGTAGAAATCGATCTTGCTCTTTGGTTTGAGGTCTCGCATGGCTTTCTCCTGCGGGCACCCTGACAGACACATCAAGTCGCGCGCCCTGGTCGGCATGGCCGTATTTGATCAGCGGCGGCACGCGACCGCATCACCCGATCGAATTAAGTTCAACGACGGCCGATTCGGACGCGTATATGGCCAGCGGTGTAGACCACGCAGCGCCATTGCCGGAAAAGCGCGTTAGTGGGGTCGTCTCAGAAAACGGAAAATAAAGCACGCTAAGCGTGCGTGGAGGCTGGCACCCAGCGGTACAGCGTCGGAATGGACACGCCGAGGTTCTTGGCCACGTCCTTGGGCGGCACCCCGCTGGCCAGCAGCTTCTTGGCCGACTCGATCTTGCTGTCGGTCATCTTCGGCTTGCGGCCGCCTTTGCGGCCGAGCTGCTTGGCGACTTCCAGCCCGGCGCGGGTGCGCTCGACGGTCAGCTCGCGCTCCATTTCGGCAAGGCTCGCCATGACGTGGAAGAAGAACCGCCCGGATGGTGTGCCGGTGTCGATGGAGTCGGTGAGGCTCCTGAACTGGACACCGTGCTTGTGCAGCTCGCCGACCAGATCGACCAGTTGCTTGACCGACCGGCCCAGCCGGTCGAGCTTCCAGACGACCAAAGTATCGCCTTCGCGCAGCATTTCGAGCGTCTTGGCCAAGCCAGGCCGGTCTGCCCGCGTGCCACTCACCTTGTCCTCGAAGACCTTTTTACATCCGGCCTTGCTCAAGGCTTCGCGTTGCAGCTCCAGGTTCTGATCCTGTGTCGAGACGCGCGCATAGCCAATCAACATGGCTTGTCTCGCACCCGGTCGATGCGTTCCTGCATCGCCTGCATGACTTCTTCGTGGGTGTAGGACCTGGCGTTGGGGTCGTTGGCTTCCCGCAGGGCTTCCTCGACCTCGCGGGTCATCCGCTCGTAATCCTCCGGCCACAGCGCTTGCTCCATGCGCAGCGACGCCTGGCCCAGCAGATGCAGCAGGCCGAACAGCCGCATGTCGTTGGTGGCGACGATGTGCTCCCGAATCCGCTCCTGGATCGCCTCACTGGCCTGATGCGCTTCCGGTGAAGCCGTGCCTTCGTAGTCGGCTGGGAATCCCGCTTCCTCGGCGATCCGCGCCCAGGCGCTCGCCAGAGCCTCGATGCTGGGCGGACTCATTTGCTCATCCACTTGTGCAGCAGGCGCTTCTTCAGGGAGGCGCGTTCTTGCGGGTTGCGTCCCTTGTGGTTGGCGATGCGATCCGCCGTGGCGGCCTGGCGCTTGACGGGCCAGTAGGAGCAGCCATCCTTGCCCATCGACCAGACGCTGCTGACCTGGTTTTCCAGCAGAGGCAGATGGGCGCTCAGGGCGTCCGGCGACGCGCCGGCCAGCGCCGTGCGTTCGCAGGTTCGCCAGCGCTGATGCCAGAGCTTCTTGTCCTCGCGCTCGCTGCGGCAGGTCGTGTGGCCCGACGATGGGCGTTTTGCGGCGGCTACGGCTCATTGCGTCGTTCCGTCAAGGTTGGAGCACATAGACGCTGGCACTCCAGTAGTGATTCTTGTGTTTTTGTGGTCCCGACCACCCCATCGCGACGAGTTCCTTTGCAATGAGGCGATTCATGATGCCGTGCCCGACCAGCAATACGGAGCCGGCCTTGGCAAGATCGACCAACTTCTCCGCCGCCATCTTGGAACGCGCTTGCGTGGCCCGAAAAGAATCGGAGCCTCGGGAATAACCGAAGAACCAAGCAAGGCGGAAAAATGCCGCCCACATAGCCGGCGGCAGGCGCGGACGCCGCCAAGTCGCAAATGGAAGCGTTGCCTCGCAAAATACCGCATCAGTGACCGATGGCATCTGCCCCAATGCCTGTACCGATAACAATGCACGAGGAAGAGTGCTTGCCGCGACACAGGAAGCAGAAGAGGCCAAATCCAGGCTGATGGCAGGTATGCTTTCGGCGGCAATCTCAGAGCGGTTGTAGGATTCAATCCAGCGCCCCATCTCCGCTGGCGCAATCCATCCTGTTCCAGGCAGCAATGGCTTGCCATGGCGCATGAGAATAATTTTCGTCATGGCGCCACTCACCGGAAATCGGCCGCCTCGTCGTCGTCATCCTGACGCACAGCAGGCAGTTGCTTGAGCAACGCCGGCAGCCATTCCTGCACCGTCTCCCACACCACATCGAGGTTGATGTCGAAATAGCCGTGGGCCATGCGGTTACGCATGTTGCGCATGCTGCGCCACGGCACGTCGGCATGCGCCTGGGTGAACTCGGCATAACCGTCCATCACCTTCGTGGCGGCTTCGCCGATGATGATGAGGCTCATGATGACGGCTTGTTGGGTGCGCTTGTCGGCCAAGAAGTCATCCTTGGCCATCCCTTCCACGAAGCTGCGCGCATCAGCGGCGGCCTGCTGGATGTGATCGAGGTAATCGGGCAGGCGGTTCTCGCTCATATCGGTTGCGCCTCCGCGAGCACCTTGGCCCGGAACTTCGGCGGCAGGTCGCCGGGAGTCAGCAGATCGACGTCAACGCCGAGCAGCGATTTCAGTTCTTCTTCCAAATCGCCCAAGTCCAACAACGTGGCACCGGGCAGCGCATCGACCAACAGGTCGAGGTCGCTGCCATCCCGGTCGGTGCCATGCAGCACCGAGCCGAAGACGCGCGGGTTCGCGGCGCGAAAGCGGCCTACCGCTTCACGCACTGCGCTTCGCTTCATGTCAAGCACAACAGACGGTCGCATGGGCATTCTTTCTTATCGAAACTCGTTTAGATGGTATGCAATCAAGAATATAGTTTCAAGAACTATTTTCGAGAATCGCAATGCCTTGATTCCCGTGCCGCGTGTCGTTTTCAGAAGACGGCTGCACCGAACGTCAGAAGCCAGCTGCACTACAGCAGCGGATGAGGGGGATCCATCAGGCAACAACGGGGCGGCGGCCGAGAACTGGCAACCGAAGGGGCTCAGCGAGCGCCCCTCGTTTTTCGGCACGCCCACCAGTCGTCATAATGCGGCGAGCGCTTATTCAGCCTCTGTTCCGTGTCAGCAGTGTCTAGGCATACCGGCGCTGTTTAGGGCATGGGGGAGCGGGCATTGGACTCCTCCCGTCGCCCCCCAAGTGCAATTACCTCATCAAAACATGAGGCCAACCTTGAAACATTACGATCGTAATGTTATGGTTCAACGATGTTAAAAAACGTACATCGGCCAAAGCGGCCAGAACTCGTAAAAGCACTGCTACTTGAGGCCGGCGCACAGCTGCTGGCAAGCGGTGACCAACTTTCAATTGGCGCTGTTGCCGATCTGGCCGGTGTGACGAAGGGCGCTGTGCAGCACCACTTTCCTACGCGCGAGGCGCTGGTGATCGCGCTCTACGAGCATTTGGCCGCAACGTTTCAAGCCGCAGTCGCGGACGACGATTCCGGAGCCTCAGCCGCCTGGCGCTACGCGCGTCCCGTGCTTGCTGCGCAGGACGACCAGCCATCAGACCATGGCAAGGCTTTGCTAGCCACATGCGTGGTTGAGCGGGCCGTCGCATCGAAATGGGCCGCATGGGTACAGGCTGAACGTGCCCAGGACGGGCCGAATATCAATAAGTTGCTGGCCCGCCTTGCCGTCGATGGGCTGTGGCTTTCCGAAGTGCTCGGCATCTACGACTTATCACCAGTCGAACGCGAGGCACTGACGCAGGCGATCCACCAACTTGCAGAAGGCGTTTAAATGTCCCCGTATTTGACGCTATCCATTTCCATCGTGGCTGAAGTTATAGCGACCACCGCGCTGAAGTCATCCGATGGATTTACCCGGCTGTGGCCGAGCGTCGTCGTCATCGCCGGCTACGCAGTCGCGTTCTACTTCCTGTCGCTCACGCTCAAGTCCATTCCGACCGGCACCGTTTACGCCATCTGGGCAGGCGCCGGAATCGCTCTCGTCACACTGCTGGGATGGGTTGTCCACAAGCAACCCTTGGATTTCCCTGCGATCCTCGGTCTTGCCCTGATCGTGTCCGGTGTTGTGGTCATCAACGCATTCTCGAATAGCAGCGGCCACTGACCGAAGGTAGCGCTATTGCTAGGGAACACAGACGCTGAACAATCACGTTACGCCGTGTCTTCGCAGACCTCGATACGCTGCGGCGACGCCAGGTTTCAGCCTCTACGCTCCGTGTTTTAGACTCCGCCCCCTTGTGACAACTTCGGCAGCGTAGCCCACAGGGCTGGAATCTCGGGCGACTCCATTTATGCGGCTGAACCGCGGGATAACAGCTTTATACCGTCTGGTCGCAGTTCGCCCTTGGGCGACACATGCCGGTAGAGTGTCTGCCGGGAAATACCAAGCTCTTCGCAAAGATCGCTTACCTTGGTTTCCGGCTGCCCCATGCTAGCCATCGCCAGGCGTAACTTGGCGGCGGTCATCTTGAACGGCCGGCCACCTTTCCTGCCGCGTGCCCGCGCCGAGGCCAAGCCAGCGATCGTGCGCTCTGCAATCAGCTCGCGCTCGAATTCAGCGAGTGCGGCAAAGATGCCGAAGACCAGCTTTCCGGCGGCAGTCGTGGTGTCGATGGCTGCGCCGTGGCCGGTCAGCACCTTGAGGCCGACACCACGTCCGGTCAGATCGTGCACGGTGTTGATCAGGTGGCGCAGGTCTCGACCGAGCCGATCCAGTTTCCACACCACCAAGGTGTCCCCAAACCGCAACGCTTTCAGGCAGGCCGCCAGGCCAGGGCGATCCTCGCGCTTGCCCGACGCCTGGTCTTCGTAAAGATGGGCTGGATCAACACCGGCCGCGATCAGCGCGTCGCGCTGCAAGTCAGTGGCCTGGGATCCGTCTGCCTTCGATACCCGCATGTAGCCAATCAGCATGCTCCACCTGTCACATATACGTTCGATTATGTGACAGTGTGAGTCTGAAAGCTCTAGTCGTCAAAAATTGTCACTTAACCCGTCATTTAGTCTAAGGCCTGCAAACGGCCTTTAGGGTTAGTAATGTGACAAAAATTCTGGCGGGATACCCTCCTTGGCAAACGTGTCGCGCAAACGCTCCAAGGATTCAGGGTCGCGTCGCCCGCAGGATGCCAGAGCGAACAGCGAGCGGGCCGTCTCCGGGTCCCTCTAGGTCAAGATGGTTGTCGCCTCGATAGAATCTGAAACCCGAGGGCGATAACGGAAGAAAGAAGTGGCCAGGTACGGACAAGCATTCAAGGACA